>JAISTD010000185.1 GCA_031272765.1 Candidatus Methanovirga australis
ATCATATGTTCCATTATTGACATAATAATATTCAACTCCCAAATCAGGGATTTTTTCCTTGTTTGCGGGAAATGTAATCAAATTATTGTTATATATTTCTTTATTAGAAAATGCGATTAAATCTTCATGTCTGCTACGATAATGCCAACGAAGCATTATACTGGGAAGGAACATAGCTTCTTCAAGTAATGATTCATAAGATTTTATGTATGATTCATCATCGTCATAATCAGTGTGTGATGTTGTTTGGAAAAAATTTGTTGGTGGTAATTGTTTACTGTCTCCTACAATAATAACCTGTTTTCCTCTAAAAATTGCACCAATAGCATTTTCACTACGTACTTGTGAAGCTTCATCGAATATTACTGTATCAAAAGAAAATTTATCTCCTTCAAGAAATATACTGACAGATAAAGGCGACATCATTAAACAAGGTTTTAATGTTAAAAGTATGTTAGGTATTGAAGACATTAACTTTCTAATTGGCATAATGCGTCGTGATTTTCTCATTTCATTTTTAAGAATACTTATTTCAGGATTTGCAGTTATTTCATCAAGAGGAGGTAATTTATTTATTAATTTTTGTCGTATATTTGCTCTTGAAATGCCAAATAAATCTTTATCTAATTGAGAAAACTCTTTAATAACATTATCGTGTTTCGAAGCACTGAAGCTTTCAACAGTTTTCATTTGAGGATATAATTCTTTCAAAAGAGAATAATAAAATCTTTTTTCAAAAGTAGGCACAATATCTTCAGATTCAATATTACTTTCTTCAAGAATTTTAATGTATTCTATTAAACCCTCTTTTTCACATTGTTCTTTTATTTTATAATATTCAATCAAATTTTCAAGCAATGTCATATTGTTTAAACATGCATCAATTCGTTTTCTTAAGTCTATAATACTCATTTGATCTATTGCTTCATTGTTATCAAATAAGTTTATAAACCATTGAAGTTCAGAAGATAGTTCTTCATTAACTTCTTTTAATTCCATTGCAAGAGATTCACATGATTTAATTTTGGATTTAGAAGTAGATATGTATTCTATGAACTGTGAACTTATGGACATATTATTAATACTAATATTATCAATAGTTTGACTTCCAACAGATTGTTTTTTAATGATGTTTTTGAATTCCTCTGTCCATTTTATCATTTGATCTATTTTTTGCCAGTCAGTGCAAATACCTTCATAATATTTATCTAAATTATCTACTAATTCATTTTCAATCTTTTCAAATTTTTTGAAAGAGTTTAATAACTTTGTTATTTGCTTAATAGCTGAATTAATGAGCTCATAAATTGATATTAATGATAAATAATATTTAAAGTCTGTATATATCCAATTATCATTATCTTTAAAAAATGAGGTTAAAGAATTTGAATTATCATCAAACCAGGACTCTATGTCTTTTAGTTCATTTAGTATGTTAAGAGTATTTTTGATAAGAGAAGAATCAAATTTCTCTCCGACTCTCTTAGAATAACTATTTATAATTTTACGATCTTTACGATACTGAGAATTTAGAAATCGTAGCTTAGATGTATATTCATTATTATATCTATCAAAAAATCCTTTAATAATTCATCATGTAACTTGTTTTTTTTATCTTGAAAAGAAATAGCTTTATCTATGATTTTCTTTAATTTTATAAAATCTGGTTCTGATTTTAAATGCCAATCTACGAATTGAGAATTGGATACATGCTTTTTTATTTTATCAAGCTGTTTTTTTAACATCAAGGATGTCTTAAATTCGCATACATCAACATCAATGGGATTTTTGCATGATGCAAGTTTTTTATTAATTTTAAAGATACTTGCTTTTTCATCTTTAATTGAATCCACAGAATTTTTTCCAGTCTTCACTATTCTCTTTAGATAATTTAAGTCATAATCTGCATTAAACCATTTTTTTTGGTACTAATAATGAATTGGAAGCCTTATCTAATATAGAATAAAAAAATTCTACATCTTTAACTGCAATATTATGATTGATACTTTCAATATTATTATTTTCATCACTGCATACATTATTAATATTATAATTAATAATATGCAAATCCAATTCTTTAAAAGATCTTTCAAAGATATTATTCAAGTTATTCAATTTTTTACTTAAATTTGGCAAGTTAATTATTATATTCTGCCGTGACTCTGGAGAAAGGGATTTAATTGTAGTGTTCTGCCATGGATTTACACCACTATATGCTTTGATTTTAGTATGAATTTCTTCGAATCTTTTAAGTAATATTTGATAATTGAAAAACTGTTCTTCAGTAGTATCTTTCACATTATTTAATTTAAATGATATGTATTCATATTTATCAAGTTCAACAATTCGTCCATTAATTTCAAAAATAGATTTATTTAATGGAGGAATATGATCAGATATTTCATTTACATAATTATTTAATTGTTCACGGAATACTTGGTATTGATGTAGTTTTTCTATAGAATTACTTCTTAAAGATGCTTGTTTATTGGATAATTCCCATGTTTCTCTTAATTGGGTCAAAAATTCTTTTTTATTAGATTTATGGCTATGGAGTGAAAGACAAAAGTCACCAAGTCCTACATTAACCATGTTATTATATACCACATCAAGAGCAGCCATCTTTTCTGAAACAAAAAGAACTTTTTTTCCATCATAAAGACAATCAGCAATAATATTGGTAATAGTCTGGCTTTTCCCTGTTCCTGGAGGACCTTGCAATACAAAACTTAATCCTTGCTTACACATAAGTACTGCTAATTGTTGGCTGGAATCAGCATCAATAACATTGTTAAAATAAGATGGATCCACATTATCGAAATCAAACTCTTTTGATTTTTGTATAATTTCATTATCTCTTTCATTTTCATTGTATTCACCACATATTGCATTTATTATGTTATTTCCTATTATCTCTTTCCTATTATCTCTTTCCTATGTTTATCAAAGTCATTATAAATATTAATTTTTAAGAAAGAGAAAAGACTAATAGAAACAGTTCTTTCAACATTCCATGATGTTTTCTTTTGAATAATTTTTTCAAAAGACTTTAAGTATGAATCTATATCTTCATCATTGTATTCTGGAATTATAATATTATAATCAGATTCAAACTTATATTTAATTGCAGGATTGACCACAATTTCTTCATCTATCATTAGAACTTCAAATGGTGAAACAATTGATTCCCATTTAATTTTAATAGGAACAAGAAGAATTGGTGAATATAATTTTTTAGGGATTTTAGAAGATTTTTTAGATTCAATTTCAACCCATTTCACAAATCCAAAAGCCATGTATAATACATTAACTCCTTGTTCTTCTATTGTAGTTCTTGCTTTATTTCGTAAGTTTCTTAATGTGTGTTGTCTGTCATCTATTTTTTGATTTGTAATAATCAAATTATCATTATTTTTAGAATTTATTTGTTTATTGAGTGTGTTTTCTTGATTATTAAATGTATATTCTTCTATACTTTCTTCTTCATTCTCTTCAATTGGAAAAATAATTGATTTCTCTTTTGTTACTATAACTTCCCATAAATCTCTTAAATTTGGTTTTTCAATTGTAAGACTACTTCTTTTAAAATCACGATAATTAATAAGACGATTTCTTTTTCCAAGGTCAAGTAAATTATTCTTCCAATTTTCTATTTTAGTTTCTATTCCACTGAGTGGAGAAATGTTTGGTTTTAAATCAATATCATCATTTTTATTTTCTTCTTTCAAATCATTTTTATCTATAAAATCATCATAGTCTTCAATTTTCTCTTTTTCTTCTTTATTTAAATTATCTTCATCATCCTCAATATTAACACTAATATATTCATCTAAATTTTTCAATAACATAATCCATACCTCTATCATCAATAACATCATTTATAGTAGCCATCATTAATCTTTTAACAGAAAAAATCTGGTTATTATACAATATTATATCTTCTTCCTTTTTTACTCATTCTTTCATATGATCCTTCTATTTTGTAAGTTAACTTTGTTGAATGGTGTTTTCTCTTCAGTATGAATTTTGGATTTTATATATTAATTTATTAACAAAATATTAAGCAAAAATAATATACTTAATTTCAATAGTAGTTAATTAATCTTAAAAATTTGAATCTATTTTTTTCATTTGACCTTTCATTTCTATTTTACTTCCACCAATTTTTAATCTTATCTCTTTAATTGCAAGACCAATCATAATTATATCATTTCCTTCATAGATTTCATAATAACATTTATCTTTAATCTGATTTAAAGCATTTAATGAGAGTTTATCAACATCTTTTTTTCTATCTTGAGTGTATTTAACTTCCAAAATAATAACATGACCTTTACCATCAGTAAATGGATAATAGCTATCTTCTTCTTCAATAGCTATATCTAATCTACCACTGAACATACTTATCTCTGAATCTGTGTTAAATCCTAATGATTTTAATGCAGCATAAATAAGAGTCTGATAGTACTTCCAATTACGTATTTTAAGTTGATAAGGAGTGTTAAAAATCTCTTTTTTTAGATATTTAACCAATAAATCACAGCTTCCTTCACTTAACTCTTTATAAATTTCTTTTCTTTTAGATATGAAATTATTTTCTGCCTTAGTGTAAAAGTTACTAAAAAGATTTTTTGTAATGGAGGTTTCAACTTCATGATTAGGTACTTTAAGAGTATACTTTATT
>JAISTD010000004.1 GCA_031272765.1 Candidatus Methanovirga australis
CAAGAAGCCCACTTCATACTATATCTATATATAGTATTACACCATATATATACTTTATTAAAAATAGTGACAAACTAAAAATTGTTGATAGCTTTTGATTCTTAAAAATAATATATAACCAACTAAATTATAATGAAAATATTTCAATATTTTAGTTTAATCTATCAAAAGAAAGTTAAAAATCGGATAAAAGACTTAAAGATTAGGAATATTAAAATTTCAAAAGTATTACTTAAAAAAATCAAGATAATCTAATTTTTTTTTATTGAAGAATAATTAATAATCTACGATTAGAAAAACCAACGAAGAAAGTTTCTATGAGGACATATTGCACAATTCCACTTCCAATAAACAATAATATTATTTTAATAAAATATTATTAAAAATTTTTTAATTACCCAAAAATCAAAAATTTTTGTAATTATGAAAATCCAAAGGATTTTCAGTAATCCAAAGGATTTTCAGTGATTAATAATTCATATATTAAATATTAGAAGCTTAGGAAACGAAGTTTCTGTTTATGATTTTCAATAATTAACAATTTATACATTAAATATTCTTTAATTTAATTTATATGTTGGTTAAACAATAGTTGTACAACGACCTCTTTTAGGTACTCAATAGTTAATAAGAAGTAGAGCATTTTGTAATAAATGTATTTATATATTCAATTGATTAATCAATAAATAATAAGATTTTTTAAATATTTATCATTTTTAATCATGACTTTTATTATTATGGTAATATTTTTTAATATCATTTTTAGTATTAATTATTATTCAACTAATAATTACATTGGTATAATAAAATCTTTGATCATTCAATTATATTTAGCAAAGGATTATCAATACTACTATCTCTTCAATTTAAAAGGAGATATTCATGACAATACATAGGATAACTTATTCAAAAGAGCCTAAAAGAGCAAACATAATTAATTATGGTTGTAATTTTAATTGTCCTTGGTGTTTATACAGAATAAAAACAAAACCTGAAAAATGTGACTACTTAACTCTTGATGAAATTAAAGATAAATTAAATAAAATGAACATTGAAGGTGCTAATTTTCTTGGTGGAGAGATAACAACATATTCTCATTTAGAGGAGTTAACATGCTTTACCCATGAAAATTTGGGATTATACACGAAAATAGGACATACAAATGGATATATATCACCTCCAGATTACATTGATGAAATTGGAATGAACATTAAATGTTTTTCCAATGAACTCCATAAAAAACACACAGGAAAATCAAATAAACCAATTCTAAAAAACTTTAAAAACATCCATGATAAAGGAGTTTATATTAAAGCAAGTACAGTTTATATTCCTAATTTAGTAGACAATGAAGAAATTAAAAAAATAGCTAAATTCATCGGTAACATAGATCCAAAAATAAAATTCCATATAACAGGATATATAAAAATTCCAAGAACCCCTTGGAGAAGTCCAACTTATGATGAAGTGTTAAATGCTAAAAAAATCGCAGAAGAGTATTTAGATAATGTTAATTTTTCATGGTATTCATCATCAAACGAGTACAACACCAAATTTTCAAAAACATTAGGTAGAGTTACTAATTATAGTGAACTATAAAAATAAATTGTTTTAAAATTAAATAAAGCATACCATTAATCGAGTTAAACCGTCTCATTATAGAAAACAATCCTTATTATTGGCAATCTATTATTCAGTATAATTTTAAATTAAACAATTTATAATATACAAATTATTAATTACTGAAAATCCTTTGGATTACTGAAAATCCTTTGGATTTTCATAATTACAAAAATTGCAAAGAAATTTTTGGTAATTTTCATAATTACAAAAATCTTTGATTTTTGGTAATTAAAAATTTTTTAATAAAATTTTATTAAAAGAAATTTTGATCATTGGAAATGGAGTTGTGCAACAAACTCCTAAAGTTTTATTTCCAAATCAGCCCATTGTTCACATTGAGCTATAACTATATCTAATGCATATTCCTGATCTTTTGGAGGATAATCATTTTTTAACAATCTCTTAACAATCATTCTCATTTTAGCTCTATCACTATCCTTCTTTTGCCAATCTATAGTTCTATTTTTATTAAGTGCATCAGTTAGCTCATGAGTCATTTTAATAAGATCTTCATTATCAATGAAGTCATTAATATTTTCTGGTTTAGCTAAAGCATCATAAAATGCTAATTCTTCATCATTAAGACCTAAATCTTTTCCAGCATCTTTAGCACTTTTAATCTCCTCTGCAATATCCAAAAGTTCTTTAATAACTTCTTCAGTTTCAATTAAGCAATTAATATATCTATTCATTGTAGTTTTCAGCATTTCTGAGAATATTTCTGATTTAACTATGTTTCTTCCTTTGTATCCTGAAATTTTGTCCTTAAGTAACTTTTTAAGTAATTCAATAGCTAAATTTTTCTCTGGAATCTGTGAAATCCCATCTAAAAAATCATCATCAAATAAATCAATTTCTTTTTGAGAGGTATCGATAATGTTTACAATACCTTCAGATTTTATTGTAGCTTTAAGTAGGTTGTTTAGTTTCATTTATTTCTCTAAGTGATTTTTGTCCAGGTTTATTAATTCTTGTTAAAGAAGTTCTAATAGCCTCAAAGAATGCTGCTTCAAATCTCTCATGTTCTTCTGCAATACTTCTACATAAAGATAAAGATTGTTTTAAAGCCATAGCTTCTTTAAGAAATGCATCTTTATTTTCTTTTTTAGATGGCTTTAAAAAGAAGTTAATTCCCCATTTAATAGTTTCTGCTCTTCTTAAATTACTTTCTCCAAAGAAATCTTTATAATCAAATCCATGAATAAGATTTTGACATATTTCCAATTTTTCTTTAAACGTTGGATAAGCAGTTTTGGCTATATCCATATCACCATAGTTTTCTTTATCACGAGAAGTATAATCATTCATAGCTTTTCTTAAAGCTCCAGAAATTCCAATGTAATCAACAACTAAGCCACCTTCTTTATCTTCATAAACTCTATTAACTCTTGCAATTGCCTGCATTAAAGTATGATCTTTCATTGGTTTGAAAATATACATTGTAGCAAGTGAAGGAATATCAAAGCCAGTAAGCCACATATCAACAACAATAGCTATTTTAAACTTATCTTCATTATCTTTAAATCTATTAGCCAATTTAATTTTATCTGACTTGGTTCCTATAATATCATACCAATCTTCAGGATCCTTATTACTTGAACTTGCGACGATATTTACCTTATTTTCCCAGCTTGGTCTAAGTTCTAAGACTTTTTTATAAATTTTCATAGCTATTTTTCTTGAATAAGCAACAACCATAGCTTTTCCTGTAAGAATGCATTGTCTGTCATTTTCATAGTGATTAATAATATCATTACATAAAGATTCTATGGTTTCTGGAGCTGAAAGAAGTTCTTCCATTTTGCTTAATTCATGTTTACTCTTTTCAATAGCATAAGGCTCAGCTTCATCAGCTAATTTATCATATTCCTCATCGATTTGTTTTAACAAACTTTCATCAAGTTCTAAATGAATTGCACGACTTTGATAGTAGATTGGTCTAGTGTCATAGCATAAGTATTTATCTGTATATTTTATATAGTTGAATTTTCATAATATAATGTATGAAAGCTATAAAAATCGAACTAACAGATAATGAAATCAAATTCTTAAAAGAAT
>JAISTD010000143.1 GCA_031272765.1 Candidatus Methanovirga australis
GCATTACTTAAAATATTTTTTTTAATGACTATAATTAAAAAAAGAAAAAGTCGACAAAGAGATTTGATTAAGATAACATTTGTAACCTAAAAATAAAACAGTATGTATAATAGTTGTAGCGTGTTTCTCGTTTGTATAGTAGTTTAATAGTTTGTATAGTAGGTATAATAGTTTGTATAGTAGGTATAATAGTTGTATTTAGGTTAATAATTTATATAGTAGGTATATTTTTAATGGTTATCAAATGCTATCAAAAATCATTATATTAATCTAACATCATTAATTATTTTAAAAATAATTTTTCAATATTGAGTAAACAATAAAGCTAAACTACCTAAAAAAAATACGACATTAATAATGAGAATAATATTTTTTAAATCTCTTTATCTTTGTAAGGAAAAAAATTGAAAAAGACAATTTGAATCAACATTTTTTTCCTCAACTATATTATGTAATCATTTAGTATATAAATGTTCCTATTTTAGACCAACTCTGTCAACTTAAGGATTTTTGATCTTAATTTTTTAAATTTTTTTATTTAATTTATCTTTTTACTATAAAAAATAATAATAATAAATTAAAATTTAGTAATTTTGTATACTTTTTCTCATAAAAACTAAAAATTTTCAATATAATATTAAATAAATAACATAAAGTATTATACTTTTCTGATGAAATAGGGGATTTTTTCTTGATTTAAAGTCTTTTTTTAATTTTTAACTATTAAAAATTTCTTTTATTGTTGTAGGTGTATTTTTTCTTTGATTTTTTACCATTTCTATAATTTTTTACCTTTTTTTTCTCTTTTATTAAGTAACGTTCGGCTGTTTTTTCTATTCCTTTCATGATTTTTGCTCTTTCATCTTCGTCTCTAGCAAAAATGAAGTAAAACAGTTTAAATTTTAATTTTCCAGTTAAAATTGACATATTTATTTTATATTTATATTCGCAGTCTTTAAATTTTTTTATTTTCTTTATTTTTTTGTTTAATTCAATTTTAAGACTTATTAATAAGTTATACATCAAACATTGGGCGTAGAAGTCTTGTTCGATGATAAGTTTACTTTTGCCTGAGAAATTTTCTATTTCAATTTTATTTTTTAAAACATCATATCCTCTTTCTATTCCCCATCTTTCACCGTATAATTCTTTTAATTCTTCTGAAGAAGCTATTTCTGGAGGTAAATTGGTTAATAATGTTTCAATGCCTCCTGTTTCTAGTTCAATATTGACTATTCTTAGATTTAGGCTTCCTAATTCTTTGGCTTTTTCTTTAATTTCCTCATTTTTAATTGAACTAGTTCGTCCAGCATTTAAATTGATGTCAACATATTCGTCGTCGGTTTTCATTCGTTTTCTTTCTTTTTTGTAAATACTTTTCTTTAAACGGAATATAAAAAGGCTATTTTTGCTTAATAACTGTACTATAAGTTCAGTTGATGCATATAGTCTGTCAAATATAACTATTGACTTGGTTAAGTCAATTATATTGCTTGCTTCTTCAATATTTAGATATGCTAAAGGTTGTTCTCCAGTAGAGTAAGGAGCAATAACAGAATCAATTATAAACTCATTTTTAACATCGGATATCATTGATACTCTTGCTTTAGGGCTATCAGTCTTTTTTAAAGCTCTTAACTCAACTTCAAAATCTTTTCTAGTTTTTTCTGTATTTGGGAGCATAACTTCGCTCCCATCAACAGCAAGCACATTAAAACCTTTAAAATTACTTAAATCTTCCTTTCTCTCAGAATATATTCCAGTCAAGCTTCTTCGCATAGTTTCTTTGAAAATCTCGGGATCTAAATATAATCTTTGATTGAAATATCCTTGCTTACTTATAGGCATTCTATCATCACCATATTTTATCTCAAAAAATCCATCAAGCTCGTTTACAGTCGATTTACCTGTATTACCAACTATAGAATGAGTCATATCACCAAAAGGCATTAAACGATTTCTCGAAAATTTGTTTTCAACTAATACAAAGCTTTCTTTTTCATATGATATTAATTTTTCTAAATTTTCTAAAGTATAATAAAACATGCTTAAATCACTCCTACAGAAGTGAAATAGGATATTTTTAAACCTACTCATCTACATTTATTTAAAAATTAATAAATTCGATTAAAAATTAATTTTAATCTAATTAAAATATATATAACTTTTAATATATAAATATAACTATAAAATAAGCTTAAAATTAAGAATAAACATTATTAAAGTAATAAAAATAAATATAAACTAATTATAAAACTTTAAATAAGAAAAAAAAAGTGTTTAAATAAGATTATGAGAAAAATAAATAGGGGAAGTCCATTTTTGTGGAGTTTTTTGATTTTTTTACATTTTATTTATAAACCATTTATATAAGGGAATCTAAAATTTTCTTAAAAACTCCACACTTTTTGACATCCTCAATAAATAAAAAATAATAAAAATATGAAAAAAATTCCTTAAGTTGACAGAGGTGATTTTAGACAGTTTTTGTTCCTATTTTAAGAACAAAAAATCTTATTATTTCAGCTAAAAAAACCTTAAAAAATAAAAAAAACAGTGAAAAAAATAACCATTGGAAAGAAAAAATCATTACAAATCTTTTATTTCAAAACAAAGGGAAAAAAATAGTTAAAATCATAAGATAAAAATAAACTTAATGATAAATCATTAAAAACAAAAATAAAAAAAAAATTATTAAAACTAAATCAATTATTTAAGAGTATAAATTAAAATAACAGTGTAAAAATGAATAATAGCCAATATAAAAAACAATCAATACCTAACTTTTCCAATGTGTCTTGTACTTCCAGGGTCTTCGCCATTGAAATGTGCTAAATAATAAACAAACCATTCTAAAGGTATAACTAATATTAATGGAGCTAAAAGACTGTTAATATTGGCATAATCCTTTAAGTTGTACACAATAGTCTTGGCTTGGAGATTATTAGAGAAATCGATGGCCCTTTTGGTTAATTCATCAGAAGGATAATCTGCATCTAAAAATATTAGTGGGACATCTTTTTCAGCTCTTTCTATTAATCCATGCCTAAATTCAGAGGAATATAATGGACAAGAATGCTTTAAAGCACCTTCCATTAACATTGTCATAGACAATTTATAGGCAAGACCATAGTTTGGACCACTACCTAAACAATAGAAAATATCTTCATCTTTAAGTTCATAAGCCAATTCCTTATTTTCATCATGGGTTTTTTCAATAAGATCCTCCATTAAATCAGGTACAGATTGAAGTTCATTTACAATTTCAGTAGATTTTTCATAATCAGATGCCTTAAATAAAATATTATAAAGAGAAGACAACTGCGTTACATAAGTTTTTGTTCCAAGAATAGCTTCTTCATGACTTGCTCGAGTTAAAATAGGATATTTAGCCTCATTTATCATAGAGCTGTTTTCTTCATTAGATATTGAAATTGTTTCAATCCCTAAATCATTTGCTCGTCGAAGGGCAGCTAATGTATCAGCAGTTTCACCAGATTGAGAAGTAAAAATAGCTGCCGAGTTTTTATTATCTAATTTTTTATTGTAATAAAATTCATAACCAGTAAATACATCAATATCAAGGTTTGAAACCATTTCTAAAGCATCTTTAGCAGAATAAACAGTAGAAAGAGAACTTCCACACCCAATTAAATAAATTCTATCAACATCAGCTAACTTCTGGCCAATTTCATCCATATTTGACCCTTCTTCCTTAAAAGTCTTTCTAATAGAATCTGGTTGCTCAAATAACTCACCATACATTTTATACTTCACATATATCACCTTGTTAATATAATACCATCAATTAAACTGATTAATTACAATTAAATAAT
>JAISTD010000180.1 GCA_031272765.1 Candidatus Methanovirga australis
AACAATAAGATATTGTATTCTCTTAGGATTCCTAATTTTGAGGTTAAGCAGGCTTATGAAGATAATTTAATTGATTTTTATTTAAGTGAGGTTGAAGAGGATATTGTTGATTTTAAAGAGGAATTGTGGGAAGATATTAAAAATGGTGATGGTGAGAGTTTAGTTAGTTATTTAGAGATACTATTTGGTGAAATTCCATATTATCTTAACCTTACCAATAAAAGGGATAGATGGAAGCTTAAACAAACGATATTTTTAACTTTGCTTAAAAATTTAGGATTTAAAACTAAAGGTGAGATGGCTATTAGTCAGGGTAGGATTGATGCTACTTTTAGGGATAGGAAACATGTTGTTGTTTGTGAGGTTAAATACACCCAAAATCAGAGGAAATCTATTGATGAGTTGGTTGATGAGGCGTTAAGTCAGATTCATAAGAAGAAATATTATAAACTTTATATGAATAAGAAGTTTGTTGTGATTTTGCTTGCTTTAGCATTTAAAGATGTTCAAATCAATGAAAAAGATGTTTTAACTGAAGTAAAATGCAAAATAGAGAAAATTAATTTGAATAGTTTAAAATTAGAAAAAGTAAATATAGGATAGTTTAAAAGATATAATATGGGTTGTTAGAAAACATTAACACTTTATTTTTTTAATTTTTCATGAACTTATAATGATCAACATATCTTTTTAAAACATCTTCAATTGGACCATCGTCCTCAACATTTTTTAATCCAGCTTTTTCAATTCCAAATCTTGATTTAAAACCTGATTGAACAGATATTACAACATTACAATCGGAAATAGTGTCCAATACCTTTGTCCATTGATGTCTCTCATTTTTATTAATATTCAAAGTTCTATGTTCGATATATTCTGTTTTTTCACCATCAAAATCGTAGATGTAAATAGAATTTGCTTTTCCAAAATGTAAATCCACATTTTCACCATCAGACGATGCAATAGCTATTTTCATATTTTCACAGTTTTTTTATTAATAAAGATAATTTTCTATTCATCAAATTTTTATAATAATTGTTGGTTATTAATTTTTCAAAAAATTGGATACTAATTGGTATTTTTTGTAATTCATTTTTCATCTTAATCTCTCGGATTATATTGGTAATATTTTGTTTTTTCATTATTCAATTTTGTTTTATTAGTGTTTTTTTTAATTTAAAAATAAAATGGTGTAAAAGTTCTTTGTATTTTAATAATTTTTTCTTAGAAATTTTAAAATGTTTTAAGATGAAATAATTATAAAGTTAATTAATATATTTTAAATATTAATTTTTAAAGATATTAATATTTATAATAATAAATAAAATTATAATAATAACGATTAGATTATATGATGATTTGTCTGTTAACTTAATAATCTTAACTTATTTTTTTAATTAACTTAGCCACATTTTCTCCAAATTTTTGAATCGTTGCAATGCCTTCTTCATCTGTATGGGCTGTTTTCTCTTCAAGAGCAAAAATGATATTCCAATAATCAGAACCAACCATTATCATATCGTTTATAGGGAAAAACATTGACATCTCTTGTAAGGTTAAGCTTTGACCTCCTCTTCTTGCAACAGCTATTGGTCCTCCAACCATCCAAGATAAGAATTTACCATTTCCTTTGGAAACTTTTCCAATTCTTTGTAGTGCAGACATTATATCTCCTCGAGCGGTTCCAAAGTAAATTGGTGCCACTGGGATAAATCCTTCACTATCTCTTATTTTATCAATTATTTTATCTAATCCATCTTTAAGAACACAATTTCCATTACCATTACATTTGTTACAAGCTACACAAGATTCTATATTCATTCCTCTAAGTGAGATAATTTCAGTATCCACATCTTCATTTTCAATGGATTTTGCACAAATATCCAATATCTCCATTGAATTACTATCTTTTCGTGGGCTTCCACTTAACAATATAACTTTTGCCATAATTTCATCTCCAAAAATATTTTTTCCATCTTCTCTTTTTATTTCTAATTTTTTATATTTACCAACCCTCGTCTCTATTTGATATTGTTATGATAAGCAATCACATTCATAATCAATAGGAATCTCATCAATTGTATTTAGAATTATTTCAGTTACTTCTTTTTTTTTAATTTCCATCATCTCAAAGACTTCCTCCATTGATAACTTATCTTTCGACAGAGAAGTTGAATAATTTGTGACAATAGCTATTGAACTGTAGCACATTCCTTTTTCTTTTGCAAGAACTACTTCTGGAAGACCTGTCATTCCCACAATATCTACACCTAAACTTTGAAACATTTTAATCTCAGCTCTTGTCTCAAATCGAGGTCCTTCAGTACAAACATAAACTCCAGAGTTAATGACTTTTCCATTTTTAGCTATTATATTTCTCAAACGGTTGCAGTAAGGCTGTGTAAGATCTGTATGAACGACTTCATCATCGTAAAAGGTTTTATCTCTTCTATATGTAAAATCAATGAAATCATCAGGTAAGACCAATGAACCTGGAATAATATCTTTTTTTAATGAACCAACAGAGTTTGTAGCTATTATTTGATTAACACCTAACTCTTTAAGTGCAAAGATGTTGGCTCGATAGTTTATTTTGTGTGGTGGAGTTTTATGTCCTATTTTATGTCTTGGTAGGAATATAATATCTTTATTGTTTCTTTTGAATAATGAGACATCAATAGAGTCTCCATAGGGAGTCTTAATAGCTATTTTTTCTAAGTCCAATCCATCAGTAAGTGAATATATTCCACTTCCACCAATAATTCCAATTTTTTTAGTCATCTAACCATAGTCTCCAATAATTATAATTTTTAATCCTCAATTTCATATATTGCGATATTAACCTTTTGTGACTGCTAAAGGAGTAACTTTAGCTACAAGTTTAGCTATTCCAGTTTTATCAACAGTTTGAACAACTTGATCAACATTTTTATAAGCTTGTGGTGATTCTTCAGCCACAACAGGTTTTGAACTTGCTTTTAAAAGTATTCCTTTGTTGTTCAATTCTTGTTCAATAATATCTGAACTGAACTGTTTTTTAGCTTTGCTACGACTTAGTATTCTTCCAGCTCCATGGGCTGCTGAACCAAAGGTTTCCTCCATAGCTACTTCAGTTCCATGAAGAATATATGAGGATGTTCCCATAGTTCCAGGGATTAGAACTGGCTGACCTATGTTTCTATATTTTGAAGGAATTTCTTTTCGTCCTGGACCAAAAGCTCTTGTAGCTCCTTTTCTGTGGACCAAAACCTCAGTATTTTGACCTTTAATTTTGTGAATCTCTTTTTTAACAATATTATGAGCCACATCATAGATAATATTCATATCCATATCCTCAGCACTCCTTCTAAAAACAGTTTCAAAGCTTTCCCTTATCCAATGAAGAATTATTTGTCTGTTAACCCAAGCATAATTAGCAACGGCAGACATTGCTTTAAAATAATCTTGTGCTTCGTATGAATCCCAAGGAGCACAAGCCAACTGCCTATCTGGGACATTTATTTTATATTTTTTATAGGCTTTATCCATTAATCTAAGATAGTCAGAGCAGACTTGATGCCCACAACCACGTGAACCAGTGTGAATCATTATATTTATAGTTTCATCTTCTATTTGGAAGGCTTTTGCAGCTTCATCATCGTAAATTTCATCAATTTTTTGTATTTCAATGAAATGATTACCAGAACCTAAAGAACCAAGTTGAGGAATACCTCTCTGTTTTGCTCTATCACTCACTTTGGAAGAATCAGCCTCATCCATAGCACCATTTTCTTCTATAAATCCCATGTCATTATCCCAAGCATATCCATTCTCAACAGCCCAAAGCACTCCTAAATCAAGAACACTGTTAATATCATTTTGGTTTAATTTAATTTTACCTTTACTTCCAACACCAGAAGGAACATTATGAAAAATGTTATCTATAATCTCCTTAATTTTTGGTTTAATCTCGTCTTCAGTTAAATTAGTTCTAATCATTCTGACTCCACAATTAATATCAAAACCAACACCACCAGGACTAATTATTCCTGTACGATTACTGAATGCTGCAACTCCACCAATACTAAAGCCATAACCAAAATGGATATCAGGTAATCCAATTGAATATTTTGCAATTCCAGGCAAACAAGCTACATTTGCAACCTGATTAATAGCTTCAGTTTCAAGATTAGATAAACCTTCTTCATTAAGGTAAAGTCTTCCAGGAACCCTCATTTCTTTTTTATAACTGCTTGGAATTTCCCAAACATCAGGACGAACTTCTTCAATAATATCTTTTATTTTCATAGGTAATCACATAATTTGATTAGAATAGCTATTTTTTTTTTTAAAAAGTATTAAAATATTATTACAATATTTATATATATTAATATAATAATATAAAATAATTAAATAATCATAGTTTATAAAATACATTAGTTATTAATATTTATTGTAGTTTATAATTTATATATCTATTTATAATAATGTTAATAGTGGATATTGATAGAATTAAACTATATTTAATAGAATATGTAATGTTTTAACATTTTAATTATCCTTTTTAATTATTTGAAGGAGTTTTTAAAGTTTCTTAATATTTAATCGTATTATATTATTATATTTTATTTAAGTTGAATAATATCTTAAAAAATAAACTTCTTTAAACCAATATTAATCTATTAAATGTTCTTTATTATATAAAATACAAGCTATTTTAATTTAATTTTCTAAAATAATTAATTTCCACATATTAAAACGAAGAATTAATTCTTCTAAATTGAAAATTAAGAAACTTTCCCATAATGACTATTAATAAAGTATTTATTAAAATAAATTTATAATAAAATAATCATGGAGAATAATAATGAAAAATCAGATAGAACTAAATGGGGCTGTTCCTCAACTTTCTTACTTTCTATGATAGGATCTGCAGTTGGTTTAGGTAATATTTGGAGATATCCTTATATTCTTTATTCCAATGGTGGAGGATCATTTCTATTTGTATACTTAATAGCTATATTATTGGTAGGTATTCCGTTCATGCTTTTGGAATATGGTGTTGGAACTAAATATAAAGCATCTTTTCCTAAAATAATGAAAACCATTAACCCTAAATTTGAAGTAATTGGATGGTTAGTTCCACTAATGACATTTTTAATATTGGTCTATTATGTCTGTGTAATTGGATGGGATGGAATATATTTTATTTTAAGTTTTTTTAAAGGATGGGGGACTAACACTGATTATTTCTTCTCACAAACATTATTACAATCAACAGACTCAATTTCAGGCTTAACTTATTTTATTTTGCCTATATTAATTGCAGTATTCATAATATGGTTCATGGTCTGGTTTATTTCTCATAGGAACATTAACAATGGTATTGGAAAATTGAATAAAGTTTGTATTCCATTACTGTTTATAATTATGGCTATTATTATTCTTTATTCACTGACACTGAACGGTGCCTCTTATGGGTTAATCAAACTTTTTACACCTAATTGGAATGCAATATGGGATCCAATTATATGGATTGCTGCTATAAGTCAAATATATTTTTCATTAAGTCTTGGACAAGCAGAAATTGTTACATATGCAAGTTATTTGCCAGAAAATTCAAAATTAACAAGAAATGCAATTATTATAACAATTGCTAACTGCGGTTTTGAGTTATGTGTAGCAATAGGAATATTCTCAATTTTAGGCTTTATGTCCACAACAACAGGAATAGGAATCAATGATCTTGTGACTCAAGGTACAGGTTTGGCGTTCATAGTTTTCCCAGAGATATTGAATGTTATGGGGTCTGTTGCTTATATATTAGGTCCATTATTTTTCCTCTCTATTTTTTTCGCTGGAATGACTTCAACAATGTCTTTATTAGAACCTATAGTTTCTGGAATTGAAGAAAAATTTAATTTAACAAGAAAAAGAATAGTAACCTACTTATGTATTATTGGTTTTACTATGACACTGATATTTACAACAGGTTTAGGTAGTCATCTTTTAGAGTTGGCTGATGAGTTTTTAGTTAATGTTGGAATTGTGGTTGGAGCAATATTAGGGGCAATTATTTTTTCATGGTTTATTGGAGTTGATGAACTTTTAGATATTATAAATACTAATTCAAGGATAAAAATTGGTAAATGGTGGGGGATACTTATGAAATATGTTTTACCGATTGTATTGATTTATATATTATTTAATGGATTGATAAAATTATTTAGTAATGTAAGTTATGTTCAAGTAGTGGTGGATATTGCTTTAATCATAATTTTAATAACTGTACCTTCAATATTGACATTAGTTTCTTCGAAACAAAGTTAAATTTTAAATTTTTTTTATTATAGTCCTTGAAATAATTTTTTTAAGTAATGTATTTATAAAGCCAGTTTTCAACAAGCGATTTTAAATTCACATAAAAATGAAAATACTTGGAAAAATATGGACGATTAAATAAGTTTCATCTTCAACATACAGTAATCATATAAATTTACCTTTTATTTGAATAAACCATACTCTCTCAATAAGGGGTTCAAATCCAATGAATACTTTTCAAGAAAAACTAATTTAATATTTAAAACTTTTACAAATTAGTTTTTACCATTTTTAGCAACATTGAATCCTTCGCATTTATCTAAAAACTACCACCTATTTCTCTTCTCATTTTTAAACATTTCTTTCCATTCATTAGTATTTAATTCATCTGCAAACTTGTAATAAGCAATCTTTTTTCATTCTGAATCCTTTTCAAATTTTTCGAGCTCTATTCAGGAGTTAAATAGCTACTTCATTTTCCAATATTTTGTCTATATTCATCTTACCTCATCATCAGTTAAATATTCGAAGGTCCTCCCAAGCATTTATAATGT
>JAISTD010000183.1 GCA_031272765.1 Candidatus Methanovirga australis
TATATTCCAATGCTTACATATATTCCATTTATTAAACTCATATTATCAAATTTTTTAAATTCTCAGAGAATAGTTACTTAGATATTAAATTAGTTCCAACATTATCCACTTGGGTTTCAATAACTTTCCCTGGATAAGAACTCCAAACATCAAAAATTACATCTTTATTCTGATTATCAGAAACCGCCACAAATGCTGAACCAGTTCCAGAAAGTCCAGATGCTAAAGCTCCATTTTTAATAGCTTTCAAAGCTATTTCAGTGTCGAAACCTAAGGCAGTTGAGTAAAAAAAACCATTTAAAGTTAAAGCTTTAAAATATTCTTTATTAGATGCTAAATCAAAAGCAACATCAACTAATGGAGACAACAATCTCATTTTCTCCACATCAGAATTTTTAGTTAAAGAAACTGTATCTGGAACATATATTAAAATAGTATATTCCTCTATTTCCTCTCTAAAAATAATTTCTCGCTTAATATTATTAGTAACTGTTATTCCACCAAAATATGAAGCAGTTGCATCATCATAAGCCCCTGTTATACTAACTCCAGCTTTTAAAGATGCATCAATAGCTAAATTAATGATTTTATCATCTGTCAATGGTTTTAAACTAAATTCTTCACTAACCAAATTAGCTATTAAACTAACAACACTATTTGATAAGGCACTACTACTTGAAAGACCTGAACCTTGAGGAAGTTTAGATTCAACTTTAATATCTACTCCAGTTTCAACCCCATAATAATCAAGCACTTTTCTTATAGATAAATCCATTAAACTTGTGTCTGTACTAATATCTGTCGAATATTCAATCTTTGATGATGATGTTAGTCTGCCTTTAGCTATTACATCTAAGTTAATACCAAATGCAGAACCATATCCTGTAGCTATTGCATTAACAATAGTTGCAGAACCAGGAGAACGAACAATCTTCTTCAATAAAACACCGTCTAATTTCTAAGATCTGTTATAATAAATACTGAAAAAATTTTATATTATAGTCATTTTTGAAAATCTTATAAATTTATAAAATTACTGAAAATCGAAGATTACTGAAAATCGAAGATTTTCATAATTACAAAAATTGCAAAGAAATTTTTGGTAATTTTCATAATTACAAAAATCGAAGATTTTTGGTAATTTTAATATTTGATATAATATTATTTAAATTTAATTTAAAGGTATTTTATAAGATATAATTAAATTAATAAACATTAATATAATGACTATAAAAAGATTCTATATTAAAAATCTATACCGTATATTATCTATATTAACCGTATATTATCTAATGATAACTATAATCATCTATGGCTTTATATTTTAACTATCCATGATTTATAATATCTACCGATTAAAAAATTTATAATAGCTATCAGGTTTTTTGCCTTTAATAGAATCTATAAATCCTAATTTACTAAAATCTTCAATAATGGCTATTAAGTCTTGTTTATCCTTTTTTAAAGAACTAAAATCTTCACGAGTTTCATCAAGAATATCTTTAATAACCTTATTTTTATGCTGAGCTTTTAATAGATCCTGATTTAGTTTTTCAACATTTTTAAGTTTATGATCTATCTCCTTAACCTCATTTATTTCAGCATTTTTTAGTAATTGAGATTTTTCATTATGCAATCTAAAAACTTTCTTTTTTAAATCTGAAATTTCGGCTCTACTATCACTTTTTTGTTCAGTCAATTGAGTTTTTAGAGATTTAATTTCATTTTTTAAATCATCTACTGAAGAAGTATTATAATTTCGAGTATTATATGGATGAGTTCCCTGTGATTGATTATTTGAAGCATTATTGTGGCGTTTATTTGGAATATGTTTAGATGATGATGGAGATTTAGAGAACTTATCTTTATGTTGATCCTCTTTAAACTGAATTTTAGCTGAACTATAATCTTTAATATGTGATTCACTTTTATTATTAACAGTTACCATTTTATCATCTTATTCATTATATTACTTATTTATTTAAATTTATACTTTTACAAAACATTACAATATACTAACTCAATAGAATATTGTTTATTAATCATTTATTTTATTAACCATATATTCATTATTAATCCATCTATTATCTATTTCATTACTTCTTGAATATAATCTAATAATATATCTTTAGATTCATTATCCTCTAATGCAAACTCTATTGATGTCTTCAACCAATCAATTTTATTTCCAATATCATAAGAACGACCATTAAATACATTAGCATACATAGAATCTAATTCAGCCATTGCATCAGTAAGCTGGATTTCACCACCAACACCAAGTTCAGTGTTTTCAATATGGTCAAATAATTCTGGATACAAAACATAACGACCCATAATAGCTAAATTAGAAGGTGCTTCACTAACCTTAGGTTTTTCAACAAGAGTATCAACTTTATACACATCCTCAGATACTTCTGTTCCACCAATTATACCATATCTTTCAACTTTCTCATTAGGAACCCTCTCAACAGCAATTACTGATGAATCATGTTTTTGAGATAAATCAATTAATTGCTTAGTACATGGCACATCTGCTTTTGTAATTATATCTCCCAACATTACTGCAAAAGGTTCGTCCCCTATATGTTTCTTTGCACAGTAAATGGCATCACCAAGTCCTTTTTGTTTTTTCTGCCTAATATAATAAATATCTGCTAAGTTAGATACTTCTTCAACTGTTTTTAAAAGATCAAATTTACCACTTTCTTTTAAACTCTCTTCTAATTCAAAAGACCTATCAAAATGATCTTCAATCGATCTTTTACCTTTACCAGTCACAATAAGAATATCATCTACACCTGATGCAATAGCCTCTTCAATAACATACTGTATGGTTGGTCTATCATACACTGGTAGCATCTCTTTTGGTTGTGCTTTAGTAACTGGAAGAAACCTTGTACCTAAACCTGCAGCTGGAATAACACACTTCATTAAAAATCACCTTTAAAATATATCATTAACATAACCCTGATAATCGACTAAATCATTATAAATATAAACTTCAAACTATAATTTAACAAAAATCAATTATAATTACAAAAAATAATTATCCAGATAGAAATAACTATTCAAATAGAAAACACATTATTCAATAATTAATATAACAATAGTTAAATAGAATTATAACAGTTAAATTTTAATCACATATTAATTAATTATTTAATTATATAAATACTTTTCTATCATATTAACTAATTATATTCATTATATTTTCTTATTATTTTTTTCTTTTCCAAAAACTCGTAAACAACAATTTATATTATTTTATCATTCATTAGATCTATTCAATATTAGAACATTATTATCAATATTATTACGATAATGGAATACTTGTCAAATATTTAATATTATTTAAATTAGATTAAAATAAATTTTATTTAAACTTTAAATAAAAAATTAAGAGTTTGCATAATCTTTTATTCTTTTAGATAGTTTTGATCCTATTCCTTCTATTTTCTCAAAATCTTTTTCATTGTAAGGTCTAAGATCATTTCCAAAGGTTTTAATAAGTGTTCTTGCCTTTTTTCTTCCCAAATGTTTTATACCTATGATTAAAGGGATTAAATCTTCTTTTATTCCATAGTAAAGTCGTGCGGATAAAACATCTAATTTTTGTGAATAGCTATAATGTCCATTTATCTCCAAAATATCTTTAAAGAATTTAATTAACATTGATGCTTCATAAGCTGAACGTCTTGTTGAAGCAGAATAGACATGATAAGCATTCTCTATTTCAAATTCATTTTTCTCATTAATCCATTCAATTAAAGAGACTGTTGTTGCTTCAGGATTGGTAATGTTCGTTGTAAATAAACCACATGACAATAGTTTTTCTCTGACAGGATCTTTTGACCTTCTTCCTTTAAACGAAATTAAAGGTAAATCAAGAGTTGATGAAAGAGCATAAATAACATTGTTAAAATCTAAGTCTTTCATATTATTCCCATATTCTTTAAGTTTAACAGCTGTTTCAACTTTATAATTTGACTTAGCTATTAAATCACCAAATTTAGTAACTTTTAATCCTTCTGGAGTTGGTTGGATAATCCCATTTACAATTAAAAATTCTACAGAGTTCTCGATTTCATACTTTAAGCTAAGCTCTGCAAACTCTTTCATGTAAGGATCATTCCTCATTTGAAAACCATAAAATGTTTTACTAAAGAAATCTTGGATCTCATCAACATTTCGAGAAAGGTTAGAAGCTATTTGAGCTATAATTTGTCTTAAAATGGCATCCTTATTCTCAATTAATTTTGAGGTTGTATCCTCTATATCCCCATTGATATATCTATCCTGAAGTTCATAAGCTTCATCCAAAGACTTAGCTATTAAATAAGAGTAACCTACATCATCATACAAAGGTCTTCCAGCTCTTCCAGACATTTGCTCATAATCAAAAACAGGAATAGCCTGTAATCCTTGAGCAGTCCATCGAGTATAATCTCTAATTACCACAGACCTTGAAGGTAAGTTAACACCATACATTAAGCTTGGAGTTGCAGATATCATTAAAATATTGCCTTTTCTAAACTCCTCTTCAATAATCTCTCTCTGTTCATTGAAGATCCCAGCATGATGAAATGCAGTTCCATTCTCACAACACTCACTTAACCTCAAACAAGTTGAAGTGGGATTTGAACCTTTTGACTTAGGAACATCTAAAATCTTACTGGAAACTTCTTTGAATTTTTTCCTATCATCATCACTTAATTTTTTACTTATCTTCTTCCCAACATGCTCAGATAATGATTCAGTGAACCTTCTTGTAGATACAAAACTTAATAACTGTGCATTTTCTTTAATACTTTTCTCAGCGATTTTAACTACAATATCATTCTTATTTTGACTATCAAACATTTCAGTGTTTAAAACTTCTTTATTCAAAGGAACAGGTCTATAATCATCTTCAACAACTTTAGCATCTAACCAGTTCTTAATTTCATCCATATTATTCAAGGTTGCAGATAAAGCAATTATTTTAATAGAGGGATTAATGATTTTAGCTCGTGTAATAGCACATTCCAATGTAGGTCCTCTTGTAAACTCACCTATCATATGAAATTCATCAATTATAAGAGTATCAACCTCTTTTAATCTATCCCATGAAAAACGAGTTAAGCTATCAAAGGACTCAAAAACCATAACAGACAAATCACTTGAAGATGGATGTTTACCAACCTTAATACCATGTTTTTCAAATTTTTTAAACTCTATAATTTTCTCGTTTTGAATTGAAATTAAAGGAGCTGTGTAAATAGCTTTGCCGCCATTGAATATGGACTTTAAAGCTGCCATAACACCAATTATTGTCTTTCCACTTGCAGTAGGAATAGCTATTATGTAATTAGAATCATCTTCCAAATACCCAGAATCAACAACAGCCTTTTGACCAGGATTTAACTGTTTAATATAGGGATATGAATCTTTTATAACCTCATTTATTTGTTTTTCTATGCTCTCCATTTAATTACCCCATACTGTATTTTATTTGGATTCTATTTTGCTGATAAAAGTTACAGTTTATTGGAAATCCAAGTATTATTCCTTTATTTTTCTTAGAACCGAAATGTCTGTAATTCGTGTGTGAGGATATTGTCCATCATCATCTTTTTCAACTGATTTAACCATATCCCATATTGTTAAAAGTCCTGTACTCACACCAGTTAAAGCTTCCATCTCTACACCAGTTTGTCCTATAGTTTTAACCTCAACAATAATAGCTATTTCGGTTCTTTTAAATTGAAAATCTACAGTTATCCCTGTTATTTGCAATGGATGAGCCAAAGGAATTATATTTGAAGTGTTCTTTATACTATTAATTGCAGCAATCTGTACAGTTGTTAAAACATTCCCCTTTTTGATTTCATGATTTTTAATCATGTTTATTGTTTCTTCATCTAAAATTATTCTACCACTTGCCTTTGCCACTCTTCTTTCCAGTGGCTTATCACCAACTTCAACCATATGGATTCCATCATCTTTTAGATGAGTTAATCTCTTCTCAATCATGATTTTACTCTTAAGTTATTCTATGTGATTAAATAATATTTTAAATATTAAAATTCACCTATTCTATCCTCCACCAATACCTGCACTGGAATCTATTTCCATATCCTCGAAATTGTCTGTTAAATCTTCCAAATCTTTTTCATTTCTACTTTCTTCAAATCTTGATTTTT
The DNA here is from genome assembly GCA_031272765.1 of Candidatus Methanovirga australis. Classification (GTDB taxonomy): domain Archaea; phylum Methanobacteriota; class Methanobacteria; order Methanobacteriales; family Methanobacteriaceae; genus Methanovirga; species Methanovirga australis. Next base: position 6,186 of record JAISTD010000183.1, read on the forward strand.
TAACATCTCCCTCATCTAAAAGCTCTAAAGAATCTGAAATATACCACAATTCTGTTTTATCTATTTTTATCCAGAACTTATTCTTATTACTTACAGCAATTTTAAAATTTTTATCAACACCATCTAAAGATAAGTAAGGAATAATATCTAAAACTTTTCCAATATCTCCAGTTCCAGTATATCTCACAAAGTCATATCTCTTAATATCTTTTTTTCTTATATCTATAGCCCCCAATAAAACACCTCTATAACAATCTCACAATACATGAATTGCATATTACTTCCATGCATATATTACCCATCATATTACAGTGGAAGACACAATGTCATCAACTTAAGAAATTAACTCTTTAATAATTTTTTAATAGTAAAGTTTATTAATGAGAACTCATAAAATTTTTATTCTTTAAAAACTTTAGTTTTTGAATTTAGATAATCTTTGATTTTTTTTTAGTTATAAAATTTTAATTTTCTTAAATTCAAAATTTTTATTTTGAAAATTTTAATCTTCTTCAATTTTTTAATTTGTTAAACTTTTATTTTGAATAATAAGATACTTATATACACTATTTTAAAAAAATAAGAAGAATAATATAATAAATTTAATCGAACTAACTATACTAAAATTAACTAACTATACTAAAATTTAAAAATCAATAATTTTATAAAATATCTGTAAAAATTAATGTCAGATATAAAAAGATAAAACACTAAATATTTAAGATTTTGGAGTTATTAACTATCTCCGAGACCTGTAATTCCATCAATATCTGTAACTCCAAGATCTTCCTGTGAATTCTCTATATGTCCATCCCTAATTTTAATTATTCTTCCTGCCCTTTTAGCTATTTCAAAATCATGAGTCACAACTACAAGTACAGCATTTGTCTCTTTTTGTCTTTCTTGTAACAAATCCATTATTATTTCACTATTTTCACTATCAAGTTGACCTGTTGGCTCATCAGCAAGTATAATCTTAGGATTATTGACCAAAGCTCGTGCAATAGCTACCCTCTGCATTTGCCCACCAGATAATTTATTTGGATGCTTATTAACAAATTCATCTAAGCCCACAGCATTCAAAAGATTCCTTGCTCTACTTTTCATTTCAGATGACTTAACACCACTTCCAAATAAAGGCAACTCAACATTTTCCACACAAGTCAAATTTGGAACAAGATTATGTAACTGAAAAACAAAGCCTACAGTTTCTCGTCTATACTTACTTAAATTTACTTTAGATAAATCTTCTCCCATAACATTTACAGTCCCTTCATTCGGAACATCCAAACCACCAATCATATTTAACAAAGTGGACTTACCTGAACCAGAAGTACCCATTATAGAAACAAATTCCCCATCTTCAATATCTAAATTAATATTATTTAAAGCTATTGCCATTCCTTTATCATATCTTTTAGTTAAATTTTTAATGCTTATCATGAATATCAATCAACCTCAATAAATCTCATTAATAATCCAAAAACTTTAAAAAAGTTTTGATACAAAGACAAAACTTTAAAAAAGTTTTGATACAAAGATTTGAAAAAAATCATTTGTACTCTTAGAAAACTTTAAAAAATCATTCGTATCTCATTGCTTCGCTTGGTTTTATACGGAATGCTTTTAGTAATGGGATTATAATTCCTATTAATGGCACAAATAAAGATGCTAAGAAAGTTAATGCAAAAATTCTTTGGAATATAATCATATTTAAATGTAATGTGTTAACAAAAGTTTCTTGAATAGCAGAACTATTATGTAAATAAAGAACCAATATTATAATTAAGACTATAACCCACGCAATTAGTAACTGGAAAACAGATTCCAAAATTATCAGACCAGAGACTCTGAAATTAGTCCAACCAATACTTTTTAAAACACCTATTTCTCTTGTTCTCTCACCCACAGATTTTAACATTGCAATCATAATAATAATAGAGCCTATTAAAACTAAAAAAAGAGTTACATAAAAAAAGAATGATTTTATACCTTTAGCCATTTCATTTTTTTTGTTTTCAAGATCAGACATATTAAACTGAGAGTTATTCAAACTATTAGATCCATTCATATTAGCAAGATTATTTTTATCTATACCATATTTTTGTAGATCCTCGTTAGACATATTATTAAGTGAAGAAGAATAATTTAAATTTGAATAATTTTCCATCAATGCAGAATAATTCTGACTTTCAAAACTACTGTTCATTGAAGCATTTATCGCTTTATCAATCAAATTTCCTCCAATTTCACCAGAAGTTATACTTGCAAACAACGCTAAAATACCTATCGTTAGAAGGACTATAACAAATGTTGAACGCCATTTATTTCTAAAAATATTTTTTAAAGAAAACGAAAAAAATAATAAATCCATTTAAACACCTAATTATTATATTATACATTATTTATTAACTTATTCATATTATTATTTATTAACTTAAATTTTTTATAAAGATAAATTATATTAATATTATTATAATTTATTCTTTTACTATAATAAATACTTAGCTAAAAAATATAATTATTAAAAAAATATATGTTAAATATTCATTTTCAAACGTTCCATTTCCTTTGCAATGAACTCTTTTTTGATTCTATTTTTTTCTCTTCGAATAAAAATATCAAATCTTTCTTTATACCACGATCTTTCCCACTTTACTCTTTCTTCAGATGGATTATTAATTATAGAATTTATTTTCTCAATTTCATAGTAGTCACAATCCATAACATCTTGACACATTACAAAAATAGCTAACCCGACTTGTTTCTTATCTATTTTGCCACCGCATTTTGGACAACTCGTATCAAAATTATATAACCCATCTTCCATATTAACACATAAATTATTTTTAATTTAAATATAAAAAAACTAAAAGATCTATTTCCTTTTAAAAATCTGTTAAAATAGTTTCATCTGCTCCAGCAATAGCTATTAAGTACTCTGATTCAACAACATGGAGTTTTGAAGGTAGTGTAATGCAATGCAATGGCTCTCCAAAATTAAAATCTATTAAATCAGATATTTTTCCTGCTTTTAGTTTTAAATCCTTCGAACCAACACGTGCAATACCAATAGCTAAAGTTTCTTCATTAATAAGGAAATTTTTTCTTCCTTCATTTAACAAATCATCTCTGACTCTCAGAAGATATTCCAATCCTTGATTAACAGTCATGAATCTATTTTTATCAGCTTGAATATCTAAAAGAACAAGAGTATGAGCATTATTTTTTAAATTTTCTTCAATTGTTAAATAAGGAGAATGTGGGAAAAAGTTCTTGTCTGGGAAAGGTATTGAAGTCACTTTTCCAAATTTGTAAGGTTGAAGACCAGATATTCCACATCCAGCAGATAAAATCGAAGAACTGTGAATCACTTCAGTTTCAATCCCATATTTTTTTGCTTCAATAATAAAATTAGTATGGGTGGTAGCTATTAAAGGGTCACCACCAGTTACTAAAGCAACATCATATTCTTTTGCTTTACTTAAAAATATGTTTTCCTCTTCAACTTCCACACGATTTAACACAATAATATCTTTAGCAATTAAATCTTCAATTACTTTAATACTGGTCCCAAATAACTTTGAAGTAAAAAATTCAGCAAAGATGAAATCAACACTTTTTAGAACTTTTAAACCTTTTAAAGAAATATCTTCATGATCTGATAATCCTAATCCAACAAAATAAAGCATAGAAGTCACTATAAGCAAAATATTAGTTTATTTTATAAAAATATGGAGCTTTATAAACAGTAAAAGCATTTTCTTAAACTCACCATACTTATTAGTTTTTGGAAAAACTTTTGATGAAACTTTTGTTTTGAACGAAGTGAAAAACTTAGGAGACGGAGTCTCCGTTTTTAAAAGTTTCTTCTAAATAGTAAAATAAAAGAAAAATATTATAAGAAATCATAGGTTTATAAAGTTATTCCCATATCAAGATTTTCTGTAAGTTCCTTATACCTGTTTCTAATGGTTACTTCAGTAACACCAGCTATTTCAGCAACATCTCTTTGAGTTTTTCTTTCTGTGAGTAAAACCGATGCAACATATAATGCTGCTGCAGCTACTCCATTAGGTCCTCTACCTGAAGTTAAACCTTTTGCCATGGCTTTCTCAATTATTTCAATAGCTCTTGATTGAGCTTCACTTGAAAGTCCTAATTCACTTGCAAATCTTGGAACATAATCAATAGGAGATGTTGGCATTAATTTTATGCTTAGTTCTCTGGATAAAAATCTGTAAGTTCTTCCAACTTCTTTTTTAGTTACTCTTGAAACCTCAGATATTTCATCCAATGTTCTTGGAACACTACATCGTCTACACGCAATATATAATGAAGCAGCAACAACACCTTCAATACTTCTACCACGAATTAACTTCCTTTCAAGTGCACTTCTATAAATAACAGAAGCAGATTCCCTAACACTTCTCGGAAGACCTAATCTTGAAGAAACTCTATCTAACTCACTTAGAGCAAAAGCAAGATTTCTTTCAGTAGAACTGGAAATTCTTATTTTTCTTTGCCATTTTCTTAAACGATGCCATTGAGCACGATTTCTTGCAGGAATATCTCTACCATAAATATCTTTATTCCTCCAATCGATCATCGTACTTAGACCTTTATCGTGAATTGTATAAGTTACTGGAGCACCTACCCTTGTACGCTTATCCCTTTGTTCATGGTCAAATGCTCTCCACTCAGGTCCCATATCCACCAAGTTGTCATCTATAACAAGACCACACTCAGTACAAAAAATTTCAGCCCGTTCATAATCACCTATTAAATCCTCAGATCCACATTCAGGACATTTAGTTTGTCTTTCAACAACATAATAATCACTTCTTTTTTTATCTGGGTCATTAATTATAGGATCTTCATCAAGAAGAACATTTTCTTCCTTAAGAATTCCACTATCATGAAGAATTTCATTTTTCATTTTTTCTTTCGTAGCTTCTTCCTCCTTTTATCTTTAGAAGATTTTGAGACATATAAATCAGCATTAACATCATATTTAAAATTTTTAGAATTGAGGATTATTGAAATATAAGGACTTTTAGTTGGTCCAAAAATATTGTATATTTTTCCAATTCGCTTTTTTTCTTGATTATATACTACTGCTCCAATTGGAGGACTTTGAGAAGAACGACCAATTAATTTCCCAGAATTAGCAAGGTGAAGAATGTTTCCTATAAATTTCATTTAATCCCATAGTAGTGATAATAATCCAATTGAAATATTTTAATACAAGACTTTTAACACTTTTACTTTTTCTAAAAAATTTTTAATACAATCTATTTTAAAAAATTTAATTGACATAGTGTTAATAAAAATTAGCTATTAATAAAATTAACTGTTAACAAGAATTAACAAACTATAACTTCAAAATATAAAGTTTAATATATGAATAACATATAAGTTAAACACAACACTTATAAAACTATGTTTTTCATCATATATATACTTTACTAATTTAAAGAGATTGTAAAATTTTGTAGAGTTTTCTCTAAAAAAAATGTTAATCAATATCCTAAAATTTCTTAATAAGCTGAATTTTACTTAAAATTAAAACAATCAGCCATAAACTAAATCTCTCCTTTTTAAGAAATAATTCATAGAATAATTTTTAGTCAATAATAATGTTCCTTTAAGTTAATGTTGCACAATTAATTTTTTAATTCTGTTTAAAATAGTTAGATTTATATATAACTAAGTACAATAGAGTAATATGAGAAATAAAAAATAATGGTAGGTATGAATTATG
>JAISTD010000190.1 GCA_031272765.1 Candidatus Methanovirga australis
TCTTGGACACATGGGATTGGGATTTGGATTTGCCTATTTAGGAGTATTTTGGATGTTACAAATGTCCAATAGTTCAAATTCTCTTGGATCTACTGGTTATTTAGTTTCAACAGTGATGGTCGTGTTTATTGGAATTTTAGTGTGGTTCTTTACTTATAAAAGTTTTAAAAAAGAATCTGAAAAAATAAACAAGAAACTTGAAGACATTCAAACATTGGAAGACATCCCATCCACACAAGAGGATAATTCTCCAAAAAAAGAATCTTGGTATTGGAAAATTTATAATATAGTTCTATCTATTTGTTGTATTCTTTGTTTTATTTCTTTGATTCGTATCATAATAGAAAATCTTGGAAATTTAATAATTTCATCAGTATCAATAATATTTTTAATTATCGCTATTTTAAGTCTTATTTTAAGATTTTCGGATGAAATAAAGAAAAAATAATAAAGCAATGATAAATACTGTTAAAAAATAAAAATTTAGCAGCATATAATTAGCAAAGATAAAAAATGAAAATGAATAAATAATAAGAGCATTGCCATCAAGCTAAGACTTTTTTTTCATTAATATAAAGGCAATGAATTAATAAGAGGTTTTGATAATGAAAAGAATTACATTAAAAGATGTTAACTTTAAAGTAAAAGACAAAGAAATTTTAAAAAACATTAATTTAACTGTTAATCAGGGAGAAAGTGTTGCTATACTTGGTCCTAATGGTGCAGGTAAAACAACTCTCATAAATTGTATCTTAAAACTACAAAAAATAGATAGTGGTGAAATTATCAATGACTTTGAATCACTACCAAAGTATAAAATAGGAGTTCATAGTCAAGAACAATCATTTTATAAACTATTAAAAGTAAAAGAAATTTTGGACTTATTCTTATTTGAAGGAGAGTATATGCATTTAGTTGAAAAGTATGGTTTAGAAAATAATCTTAATCAACAAATTGGTGAACTTTCAACAGGAGAATTTAAAAAATTATCTCTCATTATACTGTTAGAAAATGATCCAGAAATTATTTTCATTGACGAAATAACCACAGGATTGGATACAATAACAAGGATGGAAGTTTTAAGTTTCTTGAAAAATGAATTAAAAAAATCTGGAAAAACAATGATAATGGTTACTCACTATTTAGAAGAGGTTGAAGAAATATCTGAAAAACTTGTTTTCCTAAAAAAAGGAGAAATAGTTGAATCAGGTTTAAAAAATGATTTATGTACTAAATATGGTCTAAATTATTCAGAAAATAATTTAATAGTATTGTACAATCAAGTTTACAAGGAGGACATGAAATGAATAAAGCTCTACAATTTTTCTATTTAGAGTCTAAAGTCGCATTAAGAGTTCCTATGTCCATATTTTTTGCTATGATATTCCCATTATTGTTATTGTGTGTGATGGTTATGACTACAAAAAACCTCTTAATTTATGAAAATTTTCATTTTGTAGATGTTTACATTCCATCTTTAGCTTTATTAACATTATTAACCATTGGTGTGACTAGCCTTTCTATAGTAGTAAGTGTTAATCGTTCAAAAATTTGGCAAACTTATGTTTTAAAGGGATTAAATATATATCATATCATCTTTTCGCAAATTGCAGTTTACTTATTATTAGCTTTTATAAGTACTCTTTTAGCAATTTTTGTAGGTCACCAATGTTTTGATTTAATATTGCCTTCATTCAATAATTTTTTAATGTTTTGTTTTGTTTGGCTTCTATCAGCCATAAATATCTTTTTACTTGGATTCACTATAGGTTGTTTGTTAAACAATGAAAAATCAGCACAACAAACATCAACGATAATAATGTTTTTATTGATGGTCTTCTCAGGAGTGTTTACTAACATTCAATCTTTCCCTTTATATGTTCAAAATATAGTTAAATACTTGCCAAGTACACAAGCATATTACATACTATCAAATTATTGGCTTAATAGTAATAATTATTTTGAGGTATCCTGGGGAGTATTAATTATATGGGCAGTATTTTTGATAGGCATAATTATCTGGAAATTAAAAAAAGATAATTTTTCAAGATGATGAAAGAAATATCTCACCCACTCCTATTAAAAAAAATATCCTTTTAAAGAAAATACTACAAATGGCTTACACCATCTAAATTTACAGTAAGTGGTTTATAATTTATATACCAGTACTATTAATATCAACCAATCTAACTGTACAATTAAATTACCTCTTCAACAGTGACATTTTCAGTCAATAAGTATTTGTATAATAGTATCTTCAATGCCGAAACTATTTATACTTTCTAATATATATTATATTAATAATATAATTTGTAATTTATATTAAATGTGCTTTGTAATTTAAAAAAGTGGATTTTACTTAATAAAATATTATTATTATTCTATAACTTATAGAATCTATGAATTATTTCGATATTTGAATAAAATTAATATAAAAAATATATTAAAGAATAAAAAAAATCTAATAAAATATGAATAAACCTTTATAAATTTCAGGTGGGTAAATGAGAATCATTGTCGCAATTGGTGGATCGATAATTATTAAAAATAAAGATCATAAAAAGTTCCAGGAGTATGGGGAGATATTAAAAGAGCTAAGTAGAGAAAATGAACTTTTCATTGTAATAGGTGGAGGAGTATTTGCAAGAGAGTACATTAAAATAGCAAGAGATTTAGGTGTTAATGAGGCTCAATGTGATGATATTGGAATTGATGTTACTCGATTAAATGCAAGACTATTGATCCTCACACTTGGGGAATATGCTTATCCCGAAGTTCCTCACACTTTTCAGGAGGCTTTAAAGTTTGTTTCAAGTGGAAAGATAGTTGTGATGGGTGGAACAGAACCCGCTCATAGTACTGATGCCGTTGGAGCTATTTTAACCGAATTTGTTAATGGAGATCTTTTTGTTGATTTAACCTCTGTTGATGGAATGTATGATAAAGACCCTAACAAGTTTGATGATGCTAAGTTAATAGAAGAGATTAGTGCTGATGAAATGTTAAACTTCATTAAAGATAAAGACATTAAAGCAGGGACCTACGAATTTATGGATATGACAGCTATTCAGATGATTAAAAGATCATCATTTCAGGCTGTTATCGCAAATGGATACTATCCTAAAAACTTGATTAAGGCAGTTAAAGGAGAAAAAGTAGGTACTCGGATAATATAATTAATAAATAATTTAAATTTATACTAATTTTAAGATATACTAATTTTAAGATACTAAATATTATTTTAAGGAGATATAAATCATGGTAGATGTGCATAAGCATTGCCCTGTTTGTGGGAAACCAATTCCATTGAATGAAGCTACATGTTCAGATAAATGTCAAACAATATTAATTAATCAGGCAAATAAGGTTAAAAAAACAAGATTAATGTTATACGGAGTTTTCGTGATTTTTATTCTTGTATGGTTATTTTTAACATTTTTTAAAAAATAATGTCAAATTTATAGAAAATTTAGAGTAGATGCTTTTTTAAATGTTTTATTATTATTATTATTTTTCTATTATATTGATTAATTTTAAGTAAATAAATTATATATTATCAAACTTATATTTTTTTTATTTTAATGATTTTTAAAAATAAATTTTGATTAAAACATGTTTAATTTATAAAATAATTAATTTAAACCTTTTATAATACAATAATCATTGATTGATTAAAGATTTAAAGGATATAATTGAATATTAATAATTTTATTAATTTTAATTTAATACTCTATATACTAATGATAATCAATATGTGATTTAATGCTATCAATTAAAATTCCATTAAAAGGAATTAATGAAATTAAAAACATTTTAATTAAAGAAAATTTAATGGATAAAAATTATAAAATAAAAACAGATGAATATTATGGTTATATTCCAATTAAAACTCAAAATATTGAAGAATTAAACAAAAAATTAAAGTCAAAGAAAATATTCAAACTAAATATTGAAGATATAGATTTTGAACCATTTAGAAAAGAACCACGAAGTATAAGTGAAGGATTAAAGGATAAACTAACTAATGAAGAAATCAAGGATTTAAAAACTTCTTTTGATATAATTGGAGATTTAACTTTAGTTGAAATTCCTGCAAAACTTGAAAAACATAAACTAACCATTGGAAAAGTTGTTCTTGATTTTACAAAAACAAAATCAGTCTTCATGAAAAAAAGTGAAATTAAAGGAATTACAAGAACTCGTGAAATAGAGCTTATATATGGAGAAAATAATTCTAAAACTATGCATAAAGAACACGGAATAAAGTTAGCTTTAGATATTAAAAATGTTTATTTTTCTCCTCGATTAGCAACAGAAAGAAAAAGAGTTGAGAAAGAAGTTAATGAAGGAGAATTAATCCTTGATATGTTTACTGGTGTTGGTCCATACCCTATTTTAATAGCTAAAAACAAAAATGTTGAAATTTGGGGTGTAGATATTAATAAAGTGGCTATTAATTATTTTAAAGAAAATATTAATATTAATAAATTAAAAGGAATTGTTCATCCTATTCATAAGGATATTAATGAAGTTGAATTTAAAAAACTAAAGTTTAATAGAATAATAATGAATCTTCCACAAACAGCATACAATTTTTTAGATTTGGCATTTTCTCTTATAGAAGATAATGGAGTCATTCATTACTATGAGATTGCTAATGGCTATGAATCCATAATTAATAGAATTAATGAAATAGCTATTAAACATAATAAAAAAGTTGAAATTTTAAATAAAAGAAAAGTAAAATCAACGAGTCCATGCATGTGGCATATTGGAATAGATTTAAAAATTAAGTGAAATAATAATGTGTCATGACGAAGCTATAATATATATAGAAAATATAACTTATGTTATATTATTCTAAACAAAATTTATAATCTAAGATATATATTATGAATAGACATCTTGTTGTTTGAATCATACAAAATGGAAGAAATAATAAATAAAGGTTAAAAAATGTTATATAATCACTTATTTAACAAGAATTTCGAACATTTAGAAAAAAATGATCAAATTATTATTTTAGGTGACTCTATTGAAGTCATGAAAACTATGCAAAATAAATCCATAGATTTAATTTTCGCTGACGAGCCATATAATATTGGAAAAAATTTTGGGAATAACAATGACAATTGGAAATCCACTTCTGATTATATTGATTGGAATAAAAATGGATCACTGAAGCTATGAGAGTGTTAAAAGATGATGGGACTATGTATCTAATGACTGCAACGCAATATATGCCATATATTGATATTTTTATGCAGATAACTATCATGTTTTATCACATATTGTTTGGACTTATGATTCATCTGGAGTTCAATCAAAAAAAAAAGCTATGGTTCACTTTATGAACCTATAATTATGGTTACAAAAGCTTTAAAATCAGAATACACATTTAATCACGAAAAAATCATGGTGGAAGCGAAAACTGGAGCTAAAAGAAAATTAATTGATTATCGTGTGACACCACCAAGACCATATAATACAAAAAAAGTCCCTGGTAATGTTTGGAATTTTAATAGGGTTCGTTTTAAAATGGAGGAGTATGAAAATCATCCTACACAAAAACCAGAAGCATTACTTGAAAGAATTATTTTAGCAAGTTCAAATGAAAACGATATAGTTCTTGATCCTTTTGGTGGTAGTTTTACTACATCTGCTGTTGCACAAAGATTAGGAAGAAGATCTATTTCAATTGATTTAAACCCTGAATTTTTTAAAATAGGAATTCGTAGATTACAGTTAGTAAAAGAGTATAATAGAGAAAAAATTGTTAAAATTAAAAAAAGGAAAACTAACAATAAATCGAGAAAAGATCATATTATTGATAGTAGAAATATTTTAAACTTAGATAATTGGGGAAGAGTAAATGAAAAAACAAATTGAAGATTATATTTTCAATATACTAAAAAAACATTTTCATGATGATGCCACTGCTATCTATGAAAAAAGTGAATTAATGCAGTACTTCAATTTAAAGTCTGGTGCAATTCATGGAGATGCAAAATCTCGAAGATCATATGCAAATTGGTATGCGATTTACAGTATTCTTAGTTTCTACGAAAAAGAAGGCTTTGTGGACAATAAAGAAATATATTCAAAATTTGAAGGTTTTCAGTACACACAACTATTTAACTTCATGAGAACTTTATACGGTGGATCAAAATTACAAAATCATGCATTAAATTCAAGAGTAAATGACGAATTTACTAATAAAATAGCTAAAGATAAAGGAAAACAATTAATTTTAATAAATGATAACAAATATCTTATCAATCCATCATATTTGTATATTGATAATAAAGATTTAACACGAGTATATATTGAAATTGTTGAAAAATATATGACTCTTTTAGTTGAAAAAGATGATTCTCTTTTCCTGACTTTACAGAGAGTTAAACAAATAGACAATATTGAATCCCAGAAAAACAAAATCAAATCACTTATTACAGTTGATAGTGAAGCAAGAATTTTTGAAATCATATCTTATACAATTCTCGCTAATCATTATAAAAAAACTAAAGTCTATTTTGGATATTCACCAAATGAATTAGAAGAATATTATTTACAATTATATAAAACAGGTAGAACAAATGCAAATGATGATGGAATAGACTTTGTAATGAAGCCAATTGGAAGATTTTTTCAAGTTACAGAAGTAGATAAATACAATAAGTACTTTCTTGACATTGATAAAGTTCTAAAATTTCCGATCACATTTGTTGTGAAAACAGAACAAACATCAGATGAAATATATGCTCAACTATTAAATTATGCTGAAATAAAAAGTGGAGGACATGAAATTATTAAATCAAAGTATATTAATGCTATCGAAGAGGTAATCACTATTAATGAGTTAATTAATTGGTTGGGTTTATTGAGTAAAAATGAAATAAAACAACTTATTGATGATATTGATACATATTACAGACTTGAATTAAATATTGATATTTAATAAATATTGTTTCTTCTAAACATGATATTAAACCTAAAATAAAATACTGGGTTGCCAACAATACAGATTTTTTAAAAAATAGTCACTCAATTTTTAATTTAGATAATTATTCTGCCATATTTTTCATGAATTGTTAGACAAATCCAATAGTTAAAAAGAAAAGATACAATGATACCTAAGAATCATCCAAGATATAATTCATTAATTCTAAGAGATAAAATAAAAAATGCCTATAGAGAAGGTTACTTATCTGACTCTGGAATGATAGCACACGGTAGAGGAGAAACCTTTGATTATTTGTTAGGAGAGAAAACAGCAGAAACAAGCAAAATAGCTATTGAGGTAAGTGTTGCTAAACTTATTTTAGCAAAACATCCTGTTATTTCAATTAATGGTAATACAGTCGCCTTAGCTATTGATGATATCATCCAATTAGCCAGATTAATTCCTGCTGAAATTGAAATCAACCTATTCTACAGAACAGAAAAAAGAGTGGATATTATAAAAAAAATATTGTATAAAAAAGGTTACAAAGATGTTTTAGGAACAAATGAAGACAATTTATTAAATATTAATGAGATTAAAAGTCCGAGAGCTACAGCCAGTGAAAATGGGATTTATTCCTCAGATTTAGTTTTAGTTCCTCTTGAAGATGGTGATAGAACAGAGATTTTAGTGGATAGTGGTAAGGAAGTAATAGCTATTGATTTAAATCCATTATCAAGAACATCTAAAAAAGCAAATATAACTATTGTTGATAATATAACTCGTGCGATACCTTTAATGATTGAAACAGCTGAAAAATTTAAAGATTATAGTAGAGAAAGATTAGAAACTATTATTAAAGATTTTTCAAATGAAGATAATTTAAAAAAATCCTTAAAATGTATTGATTTAAATAGAATCTAAATACTTAAATTATAGGATAAAATGTTTTATAATTATTTTTATTTCAACCATTATAATTTTGTATTTTATATTTTCCTTTAACTTTATTAAACCCAATACATTTAGTATATAATCTTTAAATTAAAATTTGAATAATTTAAAGAATAATTTTTAATAAATAATTTTAAATGAATATTGTAAAAGTTTGGAGAAGCACTAATAAAAAATCTTTGATTTTCTTTAATTTCTGGATGATTTATAATAATGTTTTAATGTAACTCTTCAATTGCTGTTTTTACTTTTTTATCATGAAAAGCAATAGCTAAAAATATAATTCTTTTATCTCTTTTAAGATATTTCATATAATATTCCTTATCTTTTATCTGATCTAAAGCTTCTTTAATTAATATGTTATGACTTAAATTCTCATCGTGCTTAATCTCACAAATAGCTATAAAATGTTCAGTTTCTAAAACACTATCAATTCTACCATCGTTAGTTAGAACCTCACTGTCTATTCTAAATCTTAAAGCTGAAAGCCATGCAATGAAGATACTATGATAATAGCTATCATCTGCATTCTGATGTAATAAGTTAGGTATTTCAACTAATAATTCGCTTAAATTATTATTAAACCCTACATTATCAAGATTAATTATCTGTCTAACCATCTTATGTTTAATAGCTATAATTTCATCATCATCCCTTTTTGTATACATGGACAATATATGTGTGAACAAAGATTCTTTAACTTCATTATTTGGAATATCTAAGGTGTATTCATATGTTCTATCAAATTCCTTTCTTTTTTTAATGGTTAAGTATCCTGTTTGCATTAAAACTGAGGTTAAATTCAAATTTTTGAGCTTAAAAGATGAAAAAGCACTTGAATTCACAACCTGTGGTTTCAACAAGTCTTCTTCAATGTTACCTTTTTCTTCAATAAGTTTTAACAAAAATGTTGGGGTGCCAGACTCAAACCAATAGTTATCAAAAATGTTCTCAGTAAATAAGTTTAATATTGAGTAAGGATTGTATACAAAATTTTTACCATCCCAACTGTAACCATCATACCAATCATCAACAGCCTCAATCAAAGATTCAACACTCTCTTCCCCATGATTTTTACAATAAATCTCTAAATAATCTTTAAAATATCTTTTAAATTCATCTTTAGTATATCCACAAATTGTTGAATAATCATTACTTAAACTAATATCATTAAGATTGTTTAAACCAGAAAAAATGGATGTTTTCGAAAATTTGCTAACACCAGTTATAAACACGAATTCAATATACTCATCAACATCCTTTAATGCACCATAAAATTTTTGAAGTATCTTTCTAATATTTATAGCTAAATCAATGTTATTAATGTTGTCTGTTATTGGTTTATCATATTCATCGATTAAAATAACAACGTTAGATCCTGAAATTTTAGATAGGGTTCTGATCAACTGCCCAAATTTTATTAGATAAGAACCTTTTTCACTTAACCCAATATCTTTTTCTTCAGCAATATTCTCAATCATGACTAAAATATCTTCTTTCAATTCATCTGGTGTTTCGCTTGTTAATTCGGACATGGATAATTGTATTACAGGATAGGTTTTATTCCAATTCCACTTATCATAGATATACAATCCTTTGAATAGTTCTTTATTTCCTTTGAATAGTTCCTTGAGTGTGCTTACAAGTAAAGATTTTCCGAATCTCCTTGGACGAGATAAAAAATATATTCTTCCATTATTTATCAAATTCCATATATTCTCTGTTTTGTCAATATATAAATAATCATATCTCCTTAATATCTCAAAGGATTGAGTATCAACACCTAATTTTTTCAAGTTTTTAAAATTTTCTTTAAACATGAATTTAACCTCAGATTAGCTATTATATACAAATTAGATATTATTTAGCCAAAATTAAATAGAGTTGTCTGTTTTGAAGATTTTTCATCTTTATTTTTAGTAGGTTTACCTTTAGATGAATTTTTTTCATTCTCAATTCTTTGCTTCTTTTTATCCTGATTTTCTTTCTTCTTTTTATTTTTAGGGTCTTGTTTCTTTTCATTGGTTGTTTTAGGAGTTTTAATAGCTAAAGAGTCAAACAAGGTATTTTCAGTAGAACTCTCTAAAATATGCCCCATTAATCTTTCAGCTTTTTCTTTCTCTTTTTTTGTTATGACTTTTTTCGGGATCTTTTTGCTTCTAAATCTTTTGATTTCATCTTCTTCAAGAGATAAAAAATCAGAAATATCCCATGCCAATTCATCATTTTCAAACATTATTTCAAGGTACGGAAAAGATGTAATAGCTTCAGAGTTAGAAATATGGAGTCTTTTAGACATTTTTTCTGCAATACTGTCTCTTAAAGCTCTTTTACCTTTTGTTCTTCCCATATAAGTAAATGCTGTTGGTCCTGTTAGTTTAGTAAATTTTTTATATGTTTCATGTTTGGATAATGCAACACCAGCACCCATAAATTCACTGGCATATCTCCAATATATATAGTTTCTTGTGTTTCTTGCTCTTGAAAAGTAAATATCTGCCTCTGAGATCATATTATATGATTTTTTTAGTTCATCTTTTTTCTCATATTCTCGTGGAATATTTTCAGCAATATATTCTAAAACAAGTGTTGGATCCTCATCAAGGCGAAGTGATTCTTTCACTTTAACTATATCTTTACTTTTCAAAACTCTTTGAACTGCATCAAATATTGTGGATCTATTATCTTTGCTTGAAACTTCAGATAAATCATCTATAGTTAAAGTTTTATTTCCTTCTGATATGGACTGGAAAGTGTTAAGAGCATATCTCATATCTCCATTAGAATTTAAAGCTAATTGTTTAATAGCTTGTGGATCTGCATCAATACCTTCTTTAATAGCTATTTTCTTAAGTAAAGCATTGATAGAGTTTGTATGAACTTTACCCATTTTAACAACTAAAGTTTTTGGTTTAATTGAGGTTAAACGCTTACTATAGAAATCATTAGCCATCATAACCATAGGATGTTTAGTTTCTTTAATTATATTTCCAATTGCTCTTGTTCCACCTCTATCATTTGTCCCATGCATACCATCTACTTCATCTAATATGATCAATTTGTGCCCAGTTTTAAATAATGATTGTGTGTTTGATGATTCTCCAATTGTTCTTTTAATATCATCGTATCTACGTTCATCACTTGCATTTAATTCTATATATTCATTAAACTCTTTAGCTATTATATGTGCCATGGTTGTTTTACCTGTTCCAGCTGGACCTATTAAAAGAAGTGGTTTTTGAACATTATTATTTTTCCAATTATCAACCCATGCTTCAATTTCCTTCTTTTGTTTACCGTTTCCAATAACCTCTTTAAAAGACTTAGGTCTATATTTTTCAGTCCATATCATAATTTCACATTTAATATTAAAATAATTAAAAAATAGAAATTTAAAAATTATAAGTTTAAAAAAATTAAACAATTTATAAAAAATTATAAAAATTTAGTTAACATAGCTTCTAACTGTATTCTTGGATTGGCTCCTTCTCTAATTCTAAAATCAGTGTTAGCTATTCCCTCAATTAAACTAATATATACTTCAGAATCCATATTTCCTTCAATAGCTCTTCTTGAAACATCATGATATATTTGATTTATTAAATCCTCTCCACTTGTTCCCTGCAATATCATTATTTCCCTTAAAGTTTCCCTTGAACCCATAAAATCACCAGTCAACGCTTTTGTTATCATATTAGAAACATCCTGAGGTTTTGCCTTAGAAATAACATCATAAATAGTATCATCATTAATCTTATCTCCAATTGAAGCAGAAGCCTGTAAAATATTTATAGCCTTTCTCATATCTCCTTCTGCAAAATAAACAATAGAATCAATAGCTGAATCATCATATTCCACTTTTTCTTCATCAGCAATGAACTTTAACCTACTAATAATCTCCTGACCCTTAATTGGAGTAAATCTAAATATGGCACATCGTGATTGGATAGGATCAATTATTTTAGATGAATAGTTACAGGACAAAATAAAAATAGCTGTTTTAGTGTACATCTCCATTTCACGTCTAAGAGCATGTTGGGCATCTTTAGTCATATTATCCACTTCATCTAAGAACACAATTTTAAATGGGGCTCCAACAGGTTTTAATCTGCAGAATTCTTTAATGTTGGTTCTTACTGTATCTATTCCACGTGCATCTGATGCATTTAATTCAAGAAAGTTTTGACGCCAATACTCCCCAATAGTTGATCTCACAAGTGCCAAAGCTGTTGTGGTTTTTCCAACACCAGCAGGACCTGTAAACATTAAATTTGGCATTCCATCATCATTTCCAACATATTTTTTCAATCTATCAGTCACATGTTTCTGACCAACTATCTCATCTAAACTCTGAGGTCTGTACTTCTCTACCCAAGGACCATTCATTCTATCACCAAGATTAATTAAAAATATTAATAGTATTAAATATGTAAATTTTATGAAAATAGAATATATTTTATTAATAATTGTTTAATATACATATTCTGTTAATAGTTAATTTAATAAATTATATTTTAAATAAAATTATACTTAAATAAATTAAGATTTTACATTTAAATTATTTTGATCTTAAATTTATATTTAGATTAAGCAGTATATTTTAATATGTAAAAATATTATTACAAATATTAAATAAATTAATTTTAATAAAATATTTTGATAAATAATTAGTGATTACTAATTTTATTAAAAAATCTAACTCTACTAAAAAAATATATAATTTAAAACATAAATATTTATTTAATTATTATAACAATTTAATAACTAAAAGTTATCTTATTGGATTGTAGCCTGTTCAGTGGGATATATGCTACTATGGAGGTGTTTTAGGGTCATTGGACTTCTTTAAGCGATGATCTAAATGTGTTTATGGTGCATAAAGGCAATATTGTTAACATGACATTTAATCTATCTAAAAAAGTTCGCAAACTACTACGTTTGAAAGGTGATTATTTTTGAAAAGATATTTGTGCACTTTTATTTTGTTTGTTGGTTTACTATGTTCTATTGGAATAGATTATAGTAATGCTAATATGAGAGGATTATATTTGAATAGTGGGGATGTTGATACTTTCAATCCCACACTGTTGGTAAATGGTGGTATTACTGATGTTTTTGTTCTATCAAGTAGATTTTCAACTTCAAATAACTATAGTGTTATATTACCAAAGGTATTGAGTAAATTGAAGGGGACTGGCATAAGAGTACATGCTTGGATTATTTGTTTCAGTGATGCTCAAGGAAGCTTTATTAATCCAACCAATAATACATATTATCTTAATCAGTTAATTGATGATATTGGTAAAATTGTTAATGATTATGATATTGATGGTGTTCAATTGGACTATGTTCGTTATCCTATAGACAACCCTGCATACAAGTACATTAATGGGGATGAATATGTTACAAATTTCACTCGTAGTGTTCGTGATAAAATAAAAGGTATTAAACCAGAAATTATGTTTTCAGCTGCACTTGTACCAGAATGGTACGAGGTTGATAGTAATATAGTTAATGATTTGAATCGTCAAGGTGATATTAGTAAAGGTGTTAATACTACTCTTTTGTATGGGCAGAATTATGTTGCTATGTCCGAGTATTTGGATTTTCTTGTGCCTATGGTTTATAGAGGGTTTTCACTTAAATTGGGGTCAGTATTCCGTGATACTTTTTGGGTTGAGAGTACAACGAGGTTTGCAGTTGAAAGGGTTAACAAACCTGTGGTTTCTGCTCTTACAACTTATATAAGTAATGATGAGCTTGAGACAAGTCTAACTTTAATGAGTGTTGGTGATGTTAATAGGGATATTCAGTCTGTTTATAGTGGTGGTGGTAAAGGTTTTGCACTTTTCAGATATGGAGTGTTAGATAAAAATTTCTTCTCAGACTCTACAAATGGTGGTGATTTGGCTATTAATCAAACTAATAACTCATCTATTTTAAACAAAACAAGTCCAGGTGATGTTTTTTTAAATCAATCTGGATTTCCTTTATTTATATTATTTGGTTTTATTTGTTTTGGAATTGGATATTGGAGAAGAAAGTAGTTGGAACAAGAAATATAGAATTTAGTGGAAATTCTACTTTTCATAAGTTTCTCATTTAGTCGAAATCAAAGATTTATTTAAATTCTCATGTTTTGTTTTGGATAAAGGCTTGGTCGAACTTTTGATCCAACTTTTGTTGCAAGCAAAGAGGAATTTAGGATAATATTTGATTCTCTGTTTCTTAAGAGTTGGAGTATTTGTTATATTTTATTTGTTTTTTATAATTATTTATAATATTAATTTTTCTATAAGTAATATTTATATATTACAAATTTCAATTTATTATAATAATAAGAATAATAATAGTAATAACAAAAATAAGAAGAATAATAAAAATAATCTTAAAAATATAAAATACTTAAAGATATAATTTAAATTTAATTTAGAATATGATTATAATAGAATTTTAGTTTATAATAAAATTAAAATGTGATTATACTAAAAAATAAATATAATAAGAGGAAAATATAATAAAAAAAAGTATTTAATGTGGAGAAAATGAAAGTACTGAAAAATATTGAACAAACAAAAATAGCTACGAACTCTTCTTTAGACAAGATACTTGGAGGAGGAATTGAAAAAGGGAATATCACTCAATTTTATGGTCCACCTGGCTCTGGAAAAACTAATATTTCTCTTTTATCAGCTGTTCAAGTGGTTAAAAATGGAAAGAAAGTAATATATATAGATACTGAAGGTGGGATATCTATAGATAGAATTAAACAAATAGCTAAAGATGATTTTGAAGATGTTGTAAACAATATAATAGTTTTTGAACCTCATTCTTTTCAAGAACAGGAAAACGACCTAAAGACAATCGGTTCTTTATTAAGTTCCAAAGGTGATGAGTTTGATTTAATAGTTTTAGATTCGGCTGTTGCTCTTTATAGATTAAATGAATCTAAATCTCCTATATTAAATAAAGAATTGGGAAAACAAATGGGTTTATTATCTACATTTTCCCGTAAACATGATTTAAGTGTTCTTATCACAAATCAGATTTATTCTGCATTTGATGGAGAAAGTAATGAGAACATTAGACCTGTTGGAGGAGATATTCTTAGATATTGGAGTAAGGCTATTGTTGAACTTGAAAAATCAGATCTTGCTGGTCAAAGAATAGCTAATTTAAGAAGACATAGAAGTATGTCAGAAGGTTTGAGTGTTAAATTTAAAATAATTAATAGTGGGATCTGTTGATTTAATATTCTTAAATTATATCTATTCATAAGATTTTACTGGGATAATGTTAAATGTTTATTAATTTAAAGATATTATTAATTTTAATCTTTATAAATATTTTTAGAATAAATTCATTGAAACCAATATTATAGTTACCTTTATATACTATGAAAAACTAATGTATTAATGTTGTTTAAAAACTAATGTATTAATTCTTTTTTGCAGGGGTGCCCGAGAGGCCAAAGGGGGAGGACTTAAGATCCTCTGGTGCAGACCTTCGAGGGTTCAAATCCCTTCCCCTGCACTTTTATATGGGATTTAATATTAATAACTAATATGATCCTACAATACTACTACTTTTATTTTATTGAAATGAAATTTTTAAAAAAAATTTTAAGAAAACAATGGAACATTCGTTTCTTAAGTTCTTCATGACATTCTAACAATGGGAAAAATCAAAATTTAACAAGTTAAATTTCATCAAAAAGTTATTTTTCAAAAATTAATAAGAAATAATTTAATATTAATAATGATTCATGTAGTGTGTTAAATTTTTGTAGCTATTTAAACATTAGTTATTTAAAAATGTCTTGTTGAAATATGCCTCAGTGGCTCAGTTGGTAGAGCGATACCTTGGTAAGGTATAGGTCGGGGGTTCGAATCCCCCCTGAGGCTTCATAATACTTTTTTTTTTACAAATATGGGTCTTCAATTTCAAGTAATTCTAAATTATTTACATTTTTTCTATTTTCTGATATTAAAATAAGAGATTAAATAATATCAAAATGTTAATAACATATTGTAAGTAGAAATGGAGTTAATTGTGAATAATTAGATAATAAATAGATGATTTCATTTAAGTAGAAATAAATTATTGAATAAAAATATATTCTAAAACATAGTTAATAGCTATTTACGTACTCTTCCTATTCTTCTGGCAATTACTAATTCACCAACAGCTATTAAACCAACAAAAAACCTTTCAAGTCCTCCTGTTGACCAAATAGCTTCTCCAAAAGTAGAATTTTTAATTCGTTTTTCATATTCCTCTGGTTTAATCTCTTCCCCTGTGGTTCTTCTGTATATAATAGCTGATGCTTCCATTAATTCTTCCCAAGTAACTCCTTTTAATTGTTTAACCATTGCAAGATATAATTTCTCAACTTTAACATCATAAAGTGCTGATAATGTATCAACTATTTCAAACGAACGAATAACACCTGTCACAACATCATCATTGTTAAGAACAGGAATACTAATTAACCTGGATTTTGAGGTTTCTAAAACAGCTAAACGAGATGGATCATTTTCATGTATATATTTCACATCTTCTTTAGGACGCATAATCTCAGATATTATCTTTTTTTCCTCTCTCAAACCTTTGGTAATGTCTAATGATGTGACCCAACCAATAAGTTTCATATCTTTATCTAACACTGGCGTGGTGAATCTTTTTGCATCCTCCATTTTAATAGAAATCTCTTTTATGGAATTATCAGCTTTTGCATAGATAAAATCTTTGTCCATCATGTCTTTTGCTTTCATTTTATTCCTCTTATGATTGATTTGTTATTTTTAATAATTGATTTATTAATGTTTATGAAGTGATTAATAATAATGGAATATCTATAAAATAATTAATATAAATTAGAATTAATAGTTCAATTAATTATAAATTTATTAAATGATAAAGTGATTATTAATATTTTCGTGTTTTATCTTTTATTTATTTTATTATTTTTAATTAATTTAAATTTTATTAAATCTTATGATATTTTAATTTAAATAAAACTTTTATTATTTAAAATAATTGAATATTCATTAATTTTCATCAATATTTTCTAATGTTAATGCGACAACAGGACATTTACTATGACATACATCACATTTTATACATTTATCATTGTCCAACACAACTTTTCCATTTTCTAATTTAATTGCATCAACAGGACAGGATTCTTCGCATAGATGGCATTGTACACAAGTATCTTGATTTATTAGTAACCTTTTTGTTTGAATAATTGGACCTAAATATCTTTTAAGTGTGATTGCAGATTGAGGACATAAGTTAGAGCAGGACCCACATCCAACACACAAATCTTCATTAATATGAGTATACTTTTCACTGGTTTTCTCTATTTTCATGACTTCATCAATTCTTAATGGATTAACATCTTTAAATAAAGAATTATGAGTATTGACTTCTTTAAATGTTTCAGTTTCAGCCCAAACTCTTCTAAGTGAGGTAGCATTTGTAGGACAGAATTTAACACAGTTTCCACAAGCCACACATTTTTTATGGTCAATAGCTATTTCTTCCATTTTAAGAATTCTGTGAGGAACTTTAACTTCTTCAAGACTGTAAGTAACCTGGTTTGTACTATTATCAAGTTTAGATTTTACTTCAATAACATAGATACATGAGACAGGGCAGGTTTTAGCACAAATTTCACATTTGACACAATTATCATTAACTTTTGATCTTCTAACCATTGTTGCTGATGAAATAGCATTTACTGGACATTCTTTTACACATAAATCACAACGTACACAGCGAGGAGAAATTGTAAACATTCTATTTTTTGTTTCATAGTCCTCAATATTAATATGAAAATCTTTAGCATCTTCATCTAAATCTACAGATTTAAGAACAACTTCTTTTTGGATATCTTCAATCTGTTTTTTGAATTTTATTTCCATAAAGAAACTCCTATTGAAAGAACTCACATAGAATTTAATATTTTCAGTGATTAATCATTAATTATATTATTCGATGTTATGTTAAAAGTTAAGTTATAGTCAAATTATATGTTATTAATTATCAATAGCTATTTTATTAAATAATATATATTATAATTTTATTAAGAAGTTTAAATAAAACATTAACCAATATTTTATATTTTAAATAAAATATTATTCTTATATTTATTTAACACTAATTTAATCCTGTACTTAATTTTAAGTGTTTTACTTCTTTTTATTCATTTTTCTTTTTTAATTCAATTATTTAGTTAATATTATATGTTTGATAATTTATAAATATTATTATTCTAATTGTGGAAAAATTTATATTGTATATTAAAATTTATATTGTATATCATAGTATATATTGTATTATTATAGTATAATAATGTAATTTTATAAATTAAACATAAGTAATTATTAATAATCATATAAAATTCTTAATAATCATATAAAATTCATAATTATAATAAAAATTCATGATCATGATAAAATTTTAAGAGAATAATAATAAAAAAAATTATTATTGATACAAAACTATTGTCAAGACAAAATAGTTGCATGACTTTATATGGTATGTAATATAATATATTATAACATGAAGCATAAAAAATTTAGTCTTAGTGATGAAGATAAAAAGAATTTAGAAGAGCT
>JAISTD010000007.1 GCA_031272765.1 Candidatus Methanovirga australis
GAACACATTAAAAATGAATTTGAGGAAAAATTTTATCAAGAAGTTTATAAAGAATCTTATTTTGAAGAATGGGTGGACGAATATATTTATGCAAAAAGTTAGGTAAAAAACTATATTTAGAACAATTAATATTAATGTGGCTTAAGTTAATCGTGCCAGTATATTTAGCTAATTTAATGGTAAACATTTGTTTTTTTAGTGACTGATTATCTGAGTGGTCTGGATTTTGAGTTTAGATAACACATCTAAGCCAAATTTATATTAATAATTTTAACTAACTGTGAATGGAAAACACTATCAATAACTAACCATTTTGTATTTATTATCATATTTTCTATTATAAACAATTATATGCCTTAAATTTTTAAAAGGCATTATAAATTTGATTGTGCAGATTTTTAGAATATGATAATTAATTATTTACTAAATTATATAATAAATATAATATAATTAATAAAATAAAAACAAAAAAAAACTTTTTCATTATAAAAGAAAATCATCGACTTTTGAGAAATAATAAGGATTGAGAAATGATGGGGGCATTAGAATTAGATACAAATCCTGAATGGTTGATATGGGCTAGAAAAACAGCTAAATATAGAATAGAAACTGTTGCTTCAAAGATCAAGGAAATTCCAGAGACAATAAAAAATTGGGAAAATTGAATACAACAATCTGGTTAAGTTAGCAGAATACTATCAAAGATATTAAATTATCTATCTGATTTCTTGGGTGGTTGTTAATCGTGTATGACTAGACTTAAACACATTTTAATACACTGCATCATGGTATCATGCTTGGAGTCTCTCTTAATTGAAATTCTTTTATTTCTCATTTTCTCATCTGTCTTTAACTCCCCACCTTTAGGCTTCTTTTGAAGAGCCGTCATATCCTTTAGATTTCACACCACAATAACCTTTATCTTTATAAATAGACTGATTTTTATCTGTGGATAAGTCTATTTTGCTATCATATGAATGAAGCAGTGGTTAATTCAGCTCTGGATTAATCCATTAATTTTTTTAGAAAACGGGTAAATCTTCGATTTTCCCTAAATTTCTCGTTTCACTCGAAATAAAAATTGATTAAAGCTTTTTGATCAAACTTTTCTTACCTTTAGGTAAGTTATGAACCGAAGGTTCCGTTGTTGTCAAAGACAACTTAGGAGAATCTTTAATTTCGAAGGAATTGAGAAATTTAGGAAACTAAGTTTCCGATATTCTCCGTTTTTAAAAAAGTTTGGCTTTTAACCTTCGTGGTGAGTTTTTTTTTGATGGTCTGGATCTGCTGTTTATGAAAGTTGCATCTTGACTCAGTATGGGCGGAAGATTTCCCAAATTATTTTGTCAATTTCATTTAATTTGCCACCGTGCTTTTTAACATCACCTACATTTGCTACTGAATAAGATTAATTGTATTGTTCATAATTATCACTTATATCATATAACAATGAAAATCCCTTAATACTCAAATTAAAACCACAAGGAAGGGTATTGAATAATCGACATCTTTATATGCTATTACCACATTAGGTTAATATAAAGTTTCATAATTTATAAATCTTTATCCAAATATGTTATTTTTTCTGAAAGAAAATTAGAAGACAAAGTCTTCGTTTTTGATAGGTTAATAGAAACTCTCTTAAATTAATCTTTTGTTTTTATTAAAAGATTTTTTTTTTTATTTGAATGTCCTTTATAAATAAAATTGAGGGATATGAAAAACTTCGCACTGTCTGGCATTTTTAAAAAAATTTGGTATAGATGGTTATAATGGATAAGAAAGTAGTTGAAGAATTTGTTCAAAAGAAATTAATTAATGATTGTTCAGGGCATGATTTTATGCATGTTCAGCGTGTAGTAAACATGGCTTTGAAATTGTCAAATCAAGTGCCTGCATCTGATAAAGATATTGTTCTATTGTCTGCATACCTACATGATATAATTGATGAAAAAGTAGTTGTTGATGTTGATAAAGCAAAAATTTTACTAAACGAAAAATTAAATCAATGGAATATAAGTTCTTCAAAAATAGGTAAAATTTTTGAAATCATTGAAAATATATCTTTTTCAAAAAATTTGGAGAAAAAATATGAACTATCAATTGAGGGTCAAATTGTACAAGATGCGGATAGAATTGATGCAATTGGTGCTATTGGTATAGCACGTGCATTTTATTATGGGAGACATATTGGTAATCCTCTACATGATACTAAGTTTTCAGCACGGAGTAATTTAACTGAAAAGTCTTATAGGGAGGAAAATACAGTTATTAATCATTTCCATGAAAAATTATTAAAATTAGAAGAATTAATGAATACAGACATTGCTAAAGACATAGCCAAGGAACGAACGATTTTTATGAGAGATTTTCTTAAAAGATTTTATCAAGAATGGAATGGAGAGAAATAGCATGGAAAATAAATATTTGTTGGAGAAATCTTTTTTTGAAGAGATTAGAAAGATAACGATGGATAAAAAGGCGAAAAAATTAATTGTCGTTGAACATGCTGTTCCAACAGTGATTAGTTTTATAAAATCTTTAACAATAGATTATGATATTGTTTTTATAAAAAAACCTAATTCAATTCACGAACCCAGTAAACTTGAAATTTCGAAGTATACTACCTACTCAAGCACTACAAAAAATCAATTAACGGATCCTGAATATTTAATATGGTTCATTGAAAAAAATGTTGGTGAGGATACATTTGCTATTATAGATATGGGAGGATATTTTTCTATAAATTTAGACATTTTAAATAATTTAAGTAAAAAAGGACAACTTTTTGGTATTATTGAAGATACTGAAAACGGTTTTCAAAAGTATGAAAATGGTCTATTGGATCTTGAAAATAAAAACCGTGAAATATTTATACCTCTGATGTCAGTTGATAGGAGTTCTTTGAAAGATGGAGAGGATTTTTTGGTTAGTAATGAAATTGTAATAAAAAGTGAAACTTTTCTTTCTGATCATGGAACAACAATATTAGGCAAAAAAATTTTAGTTATAGGTTTTGGGAAAATTGGAAGAAATATTGCTAACGCACTAAGAAATAGGGGAGGAATAGTGTTTGTGGTCGATAATAATCCCACACGACAAATTCTGGCAATCGCTCAAGGATATCCAGAAATATGCATTGAAAAAGCAATTAATTGCGTTGAATTAGTTTATATAGCGAATGGAGAACGATCACTTGATGTTAAACGACTTATAGAATGTAATGATAAGTTATTATATTTATTCTCTGTGACTTCTGTTGATGATACATATAAAAACTGTGATTTATTAAAACAGAAAGAATTCAATGAAGAAAGCATGTTAACTCATGTAAAAATAAAAAGTGGAATTAATGGAGAGTTAATTTTCGCCAATAATGGTAATGCAATGAATTTTACGATCACAAGGAATACAACAGTATCTTCATTTGTTCAATTAACCCAAGCAGAAATTATGTATATTTTAGGTTTTATATACATAGTCAAACCAGAGTATAATATTAAAAGTTTAAATAATCCTGAAAAGCATATGATCGCACATATTTGGTTAAAACATTGGCAACAGTTAAATTCAAGGGAAAAGTGAATTTGTATTATGGTCATTTTGGAAAAGTTTTTAATTTTTCAATGAATTTATCATCGATATTCTGCTTATTTTTTAATTATTGAAAATTTATTTTCAATTTAGAAGAATTAATTCTTCGTTTTAATAAGTAAAAATCGTCATTCTGAAAAATCTAACTTAATATTATGTATTTTATATAATAAAAGATAATCAATAGATTAATATTAATTTAAAGAAATTTATTTTTTTAAAAACATTGTCAAACTTAATATATTGTTTTTTTTATCTTTAGTCCTTGACATGATTTTTTTAAGTAATGGGCTTTTAAATAGATATAATATTGTTTTATTTTAAGTTTTATTTGATTAAATAGTGAATTATTAATATCAAGGATTATAATTAGATTATCTAATTATTTTTTCAGTATAATTCTTAAAATATCTTCGTCTTCTAAGATGTGGTTTGGACCTACTTTTTGTCCTGGAAACTTAACAGAACTTCCCCAAACATTGGAGTGTCTAAAGTTTTTAGCAAACTCTCTATGTAGTTTTGAAGCAACATCAATGACAGTAGCATTTTTTCTTACAATTAATGGGTCTTCAAGGTCAACTTTTCTTCCTTGAGGTTTTAAGTAGATTCTCATTAAGTCCACTCTATTAAATATTTCTTCTTTAAGAAAATCAATGTTATGTTTCTTATCAGCAGATATAGGTATGAAATCTGGAATAGTTTTTTTAATGTCTTTAATATAGTTATCATCTACTAAATCAACCTTGTTTAAAAGAGTGATAGTTGGAATATATATTCTGTTTCCTTCAATAGCATCGATAAATTGATCTATATTAATATCTTCTCTTATTAAAACATCTCCGCTATGAATTCCATACTCGTTTAATATGGATCTTATTGTTCTTTCATCTAAATAGGTTAATGGAACTGTTGATGAAGTATTGATTCCTCCGACTCTTTTTCTTCTAATAGTCACATCTGGAGGTGTTTCATTAGGTCTAATTCCAATGTCTCTAATCTCTTTAAGGATAATATCTAAATGATTAGGATTAAAAACATCTAAAACTATTAAGATTAAATCAGATGTTCTTGCTACTGATAATATTTCTCTACCTCTTCCTTTTCCCCCAGATGCTCCTGTGATTATTCCAGGAATATCAAAAATTTGTATTTGAGCTCCATTGTATTCCATTATTCCAGGAATTATGTCTAATGTAGTGAATTGATATGCTCCTACTTTAGATTCTGCATTGGTTAGTTCGTTTAATAAGGTTGATTTTCCAACAGAAGGAAATCCAACTAAAACAGCTGTTGAATCTCCACTTTTTTTCACATGGAATCCTTTACCTTTTGTACCTGAACTTCCTCTTGCAACTGCATCTTCTTTTAATTTAGATATTTTTGCTTTAAGCTTACCAATATGATGTGAAGTAGCTTTATTATAAGGTGTTTTTTGAATTTCTTCTTCTATTTTCTTTATTTTATCTTCTACACCCATTATTATCACTCATTATAAACATAATCTTCATCATAATTTTTTATAAATATCATATCATAAAAAAATTTGTAATTTATTGTATATATTATTTTTTAATGTTTAATATTTAAAAGCAATATAAAACTCTGTTAATTAATTAAAATATTATTTTTTCACAATGACAAATACTAATTGTGAGGTTGTGAATTTATTTCTTTATTCAAATATTTTTAATAAAAAAATTTAATAAGAAAAATTAAATATTTTAATTAAATAGCTATTACTTTTTGTTGCTATATTATTAACAGTACTTTTATTATCTTGAAAAATTAAATATATTTTATAGATATTCTCAATAAGTAAAATGAATGGATTGTTATTATGATAAACTTCAAATCAGCAGAAAAATTAGCAAAGATTATAGAGTCTACGAATTTAAAAAATGATACTAAAAAAGAAGACACTGATAAATTAGTATCTGATGCAATTAAATATGGATTTTATTCTGTTGTAGTTAGTCCATACTATGTTAGTTATGTAAAAAAATTAGTAGAAAATACTAATGTAAAAATTGGAACTGTTGTAGGATTTCCATTAGGTTACAATGAAGTATCAGTAAAAGAACTTGAGGCAGAGAATTCAATAGCTAATGGTGCAGATGAGATTGATATGGTTGTAAATATTTCAGCTGTTAAAGTAGAAGATTATGACACTGTTAGAGAAGAAATTCAAAGGGTATCAGCTATTTCTAAGAGTGCTGTGCTTAAAGTTATTGTGGAAACAGGGCTTTTAACTGAACAAGAGATAGAAAATGTTTCTTTAATTGCTCAAGATTGTGGATCAGATTTTATTAAGACTTCAACTGGATTTAATAATGTTCCTGGAGCGAAAACAACGGATATAAATCTTATTAAAAGAATTGTTCCTAAAATGAAAATTAAAGCCTCTGGTGGAGTGAATAATTATAAAACAGCTTTTAGATTGTTATCCTCAGAAGCAGATAGAATTGGAACTTCATCAGCAGTAGCTATTATTGATGAGTTTAATAAAAGTAGAGAGAATTATGAAGAACATTTTGATAAGGAAAACATAATTTAATTATTTATGAGTATTATTCCTGCATTAATTAGAGTTTCTATAAACTTAACTTTTCAAAATTTTGGATTTTGAAATTCTCTGAACTGGTCTTTAAATCTCGAACAGAGAATTTTTAATAAATATCAATTTTTGCAATATTGATAAAACGAGGTTTAATATAAACTTTTTTAATATTAAATATAAAATATCTTTATAGTAAATTGGAATTTATTTCCTTATTCAACTACTTCAAATAACTTTTTGTAATTTAACATGATAAAAATCATTAATTTAGTCTTAAAATATAAATTAATTATTAATATTAAGTTTATTTTATTAAATTAATTTTAATAATATTATCTATAAAAAAATAATATATTCTAAATAATTAAATTGAAATTTAAGAATTTTAATCAAATTTAAAAAAAAATATTAAAATCATTTTTTAAATAAAACTAAACGAGCATTTTTAAAAAAGGTCAAATTTAATAAGGAAAAGTAAAAATGTTTAATAAACTATTAAATAAATTAATCAAAATATACTGTCTCACACCTTTGATGATTCAGGAAAAATCTGTCCAATTAATTAAAACTATGTTTCCAAGTAGATTCTCGATATTAGAAAGAAGACTACTGGTAATTAATTATCTTAAATTGAATCATGAAAATAATAGTGAGATATTATCAATACTCAAATTCATCAAAAAAGAAGTTAGAATAGGTTATCCTTATGATTTTGTAAGGAAATATAATGCAAGAGAAATCCAAGTTTGCCTTGATATAGAGTCTAAAATGAGTTATGTCTTACATAACAATAAAAGATTGTATTTTCCAGTGAACATGAAGCCACAGGAAATTCAAAATATATATAATGGACTTTTAACTGAACAAGACCCTCAGTCTCCGCATTTATATGAAACTTCAACTTTTCATGTGGAAGATGGTGATGTTATATTGGATGTTGGGGCTGCTGAAGGTATTTT
>JAISTD010000035.1 GCA_031272765.1 Candidatus Methanovirga australis
ATCACCATTTTAGTAAAATATCTATCATTTAACAATTAATATTATAAAAATTAGAATAATCTTAAATTAAGTTTTATTAATTTTTTTAAAAGTTTCTATTAAAGCTAAATATTTATTATAAAATAATATATTAACTTTATATTATATATAAATGTTGTGGTTTATTATATTACATTAAAAAAAATTTACTGAAATATAATTCTTTAAATATCATTGAGGTTTAATTTCATAAACCTGGCTTGTATAATAACGATAGTAGTCTGGTATTATTAACCGACTTACATTTTCTAATTTAAATCCATCATTAACTAAAGTTTTATTAATTCCTATTTTAATTTGTTTGTCTTTTTTAATATCCGATACTCCAATACCCATATCATAAAGCAATGTATACCCCTTTTTCGATGCTTCCTCTCCATCAATAATTGTTGGATTGTCATTATCCCATATAATAATATTATTGCCATGATAATAATATTTAACGAAATATTCTGCCCAAGGATAAATAAGGAATATTATTGTGTCATTTTTATCTATTTGATTTAAATTGTTTTCAAAATCTGAAATTGATTCACCATAGTAATGTTTAAAGTCTATAAGTGTGACACTACTACAAAATCCAGTCAACAGAAAAATAATTAAAATTGGAGTAAAAATTTTCTTTATAGAATAAGATTTACATAATAAAACTGCAAAAGACAACCATAAACAGCCTAAAAATGGAGTAAAATATCTTGCTTCAAACATTGGTTTAACTAAAATAGAGAATATAATTACAAAAATGGATGTTAAAAATATAAGGAAAATACTTCCCCATTCAATAAAAGTTAATGAACCTCTTTTTCCTTTATTCTTCTTAGATATTTGAGTAAAAATCAAAACAATAAATGAAACCAATAACAGTATTCCGAAAATTTCAAATAATGTTGTCCAGAATGGATTTAAAAGATATTTAAATTCATATACATCCTTTATAGGAGAAAATATAAATCCAATCACCAATATTATATCTTTAATCGCAGGTTGAGTCCATTGGGAACTAGAAAAGTATTTTGAAGAATTAATGAATAAATAAACCCAGGGAACATAGACCAACACTGCAACCATTGCAGATATTACCCATTTTTTTATTAAATTTCTATTTTTTGATATAATATTGCACAAAAGGAAAATATATAGGAAACCAGCAGCTATTAAACCATAATAATGAGTGTAAGCTGCAAATAAACTGAATAAATTAAAAATAATCCAATTTTTTTTATTGGGTTGTTTAGTAATCATATAACAGTAGTAAAAACTTAAAGTTACAAACAATAATGATAAAGAATACATTCGAGCTTCAATACCATAGAACATCATTCTTGGCATTGCAACTATAGAAAATGTGAAAATACCTGATGTCAACCATCCAAAATCCTTTCTAATCTTTATTAGACTGAAGAATATTAGTGAAATTATAGGGACAATGGAGAATAATTTACCAACAATAATATTAAAACTATTTCCTGGTGAAAAAATGTTCATAATACATTTTAAGATAATATAATATAAAGGGGGATGAACATCATTTGCAGTAGCCAATACAATATCTTTAAAAGACATGCCCATCAAATGGAAAGTAAAACCTTCATCAGTAGATAATGCATTATTCAATCCTAAAAATACTGTTATAATTAATAAAAGTATTGCTAAGATAGATAGTCCTATACCAAAGAGTTCATAAGTTTTAAATTTATCTCTCAAAATATTCATAAAAATCAGTGATATATTTTATTTGACTTAAAAAGTTGTTAACTACCTAAAAAGTTAAATTAATAAAATATAGATATTCATACACAATTATTCATAGAAATATTAGTTCATAAGATTAAAATAAATACAATAATTAAAAATAAAATATGAAATTTAAATTAATAGATCAAAATATAATTAACTATAATCACTTATTTAGTATATTAATTAATTCTTTAGACTTTGCAATAGCTATATTAACTGCTTCAAAAACATCTTCTTTAAGAAGAGGATTATCTCCACCTTTCTGCATAGCACATATTTTTCCAGATTTTGTAACACCAACAGAAAGTCTTCCATCCAAAATAGCTTCTTCTTCCAAAGAAGGATCAAGAACCATCTTATTTCCAATTTTAACAAAAGTTGACATAGTAATTTCATCATTTAAAGCAATATCCTCTTTAATTTCCTTGTCCATGATTATTTCACTATCTTTTAATGTAACTTTTGGTATTTTAGTGTTTAAAAGAGCAGAAACCGCGGCTAAAGCTGCAGCATCGAATAAATTACCATCATAATCAATAATATGCAAATCTATAAAAATCATCCAAACTTTTTTACCCTCTTCAATACACAATTTTTCTAAATCAACCATTTCACTTTCACGAATAGCTCTGTCCACTACTCTTGCAAGTTCAACAGAGTCTTCATTTGGTGGACCTGGCTCAAAACTTGGATCTGCAATAGGTAACACTTCAGCATTAGTCATTAAAACCCCTAAATTAGGAGTATCTGGAAATGGATCACCAATGGATAATTTAACACCAGCGATAACCTGAGTGTAACCTAATTTAACCCTTGCAGAACCCTCTGCTTTAGAAATAATTCCTGTTTCAATCTGAATATCTCTATACTGATCAATGGTTCTTCCATCAATTCTTTCACCATTGTTAATTATATCAGTAATACTTTTCTTTGTGATTTCAGGTATAATATTCATAATGATTCCTCATATCTCTTTTTAAGAGCAATTTTTTGAATTTTACTAATTTCATGACACCCTTTAATAGCTAAATCTACTGCTTGTCTAAATTCATCTTCAGTTAAAATTCCATCAGATTGTAATAAAGTTATTTCATTAGTTCGTGGCATAATAGCTACAGGAACATCAGCTTGTCCTTCTTTATCCTCTTTTTCTGATAAATCTAAGACAATTTCATCATTCACTTTACCTGCAGCACAGGCTACAACAATATCTCTCATTGGAATTCCAGCATCAGCCAAAGCAGCAGCAGCAGCAGTAATACCTGCACATCTGGTTCCACCCTCTGCTTCAATTACTTCAATTGATATATCTATCATTGAATTTGGGAAATTTTCTAATAATAAAGCTGGTCTTAATGCTTCAGCAGTTATTTTTGAGATTTCAGTTGATCTTCTATCTGGACCTGGTCTTTTCCTATCATCAACTGAAAATGGAGCCATATTATATCTACATTTAATGACCCCAGTATTTGATTTTAATAAACGTTTTATAAAAGATTCTTTTGGACCATAAACCGCCGCT
The DNA here is from genome assembly GCA_031272765.1 of Candidatus Methanovirga australis. Classification (GTDB taxonomy): domain Archaea; phylum Methanobacteriota; class Methanobacteria; order Methanobacteriales; family Methanobacteriaceae; genus Methanovirga; species Methanovirga australis. Next base: position 3,299 of record JAISTD010000035.1, read on the forward strand.
AAAATTTTGTTTCCACCTAATTCTAAATAAGCTGAACCATCAGCTCGTTCCAATACTCCTGACTCTATCTTAAAAGACCTTAATTCATCGAAAGATCTTCCATCTTCTCTAATATCATTATTATTTACGATGATAATCACCTCTTAAATAAGCTATCCATTACTTCTATAACCTTAAGTTCTCTTCTTTAGTAAAATCATTTCTTAAAACTAATTATTATACTATTTTTTGGAAAAAGTTTTCAATCATTAATATTAATACCACAAATTTATAATTTTAAAATTTATCCTTAATATGGGTAAATGTATCCATAAAACTGAATTTCTTATTATTTGATTGATTATCATCTTCATTTTCAATTCTTTCTTCACTTAAAAAAGAATTACTTTCTGATTGTAAAAATGAATCATCTCTTAACTCTGAAGTTGGATCATTTTCTTCTTGATTATCTTTAAAGTTTTCTATTCTCGGACTTTCAAAGTATTCATCATCAGGTATATTACCAGTATCATCAATATCTTCATTTACATAACTCTCTTCAGATAATTCTTCCCCATGAACAAGAAAATGTAACCTTCTTTTAATCCTATCAGTAAGTCCTGAAGTATGCGATTCTTCTTCGACTATTTTAATAATATCTTTGGTAATAAGTTCCATTTTTCTATCACCATTGACCCAAACAATACCATTTTGACCAACTACAATTTTACAATTAGTTGATTCTTTGATCATATTAATCATAGATCCTTTTTTACCAATTAAGCGTGGAACTTTAGTTGGAGTGATATTAACTAAAATACCTTCCTTAAATTTCCCCATACCTCGACCTTTTAATCCTAATCTAACTTTATTAACTTCATCAACATCTACAACTCTTAAAAAAAGAACATCTCCTAAGTCAAACGCTCTCCTTAAATCCTTTTTTTCTCTTCCAAAGACTTCAGAAGCTGGAAGTACTCCTGAATATGGAGAATTAAGATCCACTTCCCAAATAGAAAATCTTATATCTGAAATTTTACCAATCACTACATCTCCTCTTTTTGGCAAATATTTACTTTTAAGAGGAATCACACTAATTTTTTTATTTCTTAAGGAAACTAATCCAGTTAAAGAAGAGAATATATTGTCTCCATCTTTAAATGTTCCTCTTCCTGAATAATGCTCATTTTCAGCTAATATTTCTCCAGGAACCACTAAATCTTTATCTTCTACATGAATCATTAATTTACTCTCCATATATTGTAAGTTATATGAAAATTAATTGTCAATGAATTATTGATAGTTTATGATATTATAAACTATTGATAAATAAAGAATTTAATCATATATAATATCAAAACTTAATATACACTAAACCTACAATTATTAAGTATTATTATTAAATTATATAAAATATTAAAGTTTAAGATAATTAATTAAAATAAAAATATTCTAATATTAAAAATATATTAAACAAATAATCGTTTAATAAATCTTTACACTAAAACTTAGTATCATTTTATAACTTAGTCTTATCTTATCAATTTAGTCTCAGAATTTCCTCCAGATATTTTTTCCATCTGAGAAGTGAAATCATCTTGAAGTCCTCCAGGCATTTGGACAATAGCTATCCAAGAGCCATCCTGTTGCCATTCTTCATTAATAATTTGACCAAACTTAGAAATTAGAGAATAACCACTTCCAACAAGATCTCCAGGTAAATGAACAGCCATTTTCACCTTTTCAAAGCTAATTGGAATTTTCAGTTTGATAGCTTTTAAAACTACTTTTACTTGTTCATCCACAGGCTTAAAAGGATCTATATGAATCTTAGACTCATTCATTGCATTCTCAATCCGACTTATAGGATGAGGAAGACCATTTTGAGGATTAATAGCTTCTCTTGCTATTTTATTAATAACAATTAGTCTTTTATCTTCTTGCATTTTACGTTTCTGCTGAGCAGTGAGCTGAATATTTCCGTTTCTAAGAATTTCTGTAGCTACTTTAACAACATCTTTAGTTTGGAAAACTTTATCCATACCTTCTTCTGATGCTTTATCTCCTTTTTTAGCATCTTTAAAAATATCTTCAACAGCTAAAACATTTTCAACTTCCACATTAGAATTGTTAAGACCCCTAAAATCTGCTGCTAAATCAGGATCGACCAATATTTCAAATTTTTCTCCATGAGATTCTAACCTTGCAACAACAGCATCATCAACATTAACCATAATAACACCATAATATCTTATACTAACAAACAACAGTTTTTAAAACACTACCCAGAGATATTATCCATAGTATATATGACTAAAAAGTTATTAAACCTAAAAATAGTCTTATTAAAAAATATGTCCAATATAATTATTTTAATAATATATGATAATAAAAAAATAATTAAAAAAAAATTAATCATTTTTATCCTTTTTTTCAGACCCTTTTCTTTTATGTAAATCTTTCAAATAATTAGATATTTCTTTCTCAGAAATTTTAGAATACATTTTAGTTTCTTTATCAATAATAGCTATTTCAACATTATTTTCAGCGAGTTTATCTTCAGTAACTTCATAAACAGCATCTAAAGCCAAGTTAATTGCTTCATCTAAAGATAAATCATCTTTATAATTTTTTTCAAACACATCCATAGCAACATTTCTGCCAGAACCAATAGCTGTTGCCTTATATTCAATTAAAGCTCCACTTGGATCGGTTTCAAATAGCTTACATTCATTTCCTGTAACTCCACCAATAATGAGTGCTGAACCAAAAGGTCTTACACCACCATTTTGAGTGTACAACTGTTTTAAATCACAAATCTTTTTAGATAAAGCCTCAACTCTTATTGGCTCATTGTAAGTGATTTTATTAATTTGAGACTCCATTCTTGCTCTTTCAACCAAAGCCCTTGCATCTGCTACAAGTCCAGATGTAGCTACACCTATATGATCATCAATTTGGAATATTTTTTCTATTGACTTATTTTCTACTAATTTGCTTGTTGTTCTTTTATCTACCACAAGAACAACACCATCTTTTGATTTAATTCCAAGAGAAGTGGTTCCTCTTTTAACAGCTTCTCTCGCATATTCAACTTGAAATAATCTTCCATCAGGACTGAATACAGTGATTGCCCTATCATAACCTGCATTTTGTAAAGGTTGCATAAATAATTACCTCTTTATTTTTTTAATCGTAAGTAGTTTATACTCATAAATCTTATTTAAAGTAAACCTTAAATTATTAAAGGAAATGAAATTTATGTTAAAACTCTAAGATTTCAAATGATATTAATAATTTTATTTAAACAATTGAATAATCTACTTAATATATATTAATTAGTATTATATTATACATTTAGACTAATAATATATTAACAAGATTTAATAAAATCTTCAAGAATTAAACATGAATATATATAAATATATAAATATTAAAATCAGTTATAAAAATTAACACTAAACCTCCATGATTTAGTAATCTACAATTTAATTTTTCTATACAGTTTATATTATAACAATTAATAACTTATATACTTTTCTATTAGAACATAACAATGAAAAAATTATATGAAAAAAAGAAATTAAAATAATTTTAAATTAAAAACTTAACAGCTAATAAGAGGAAATTAATTAGTTATAAATTTGCTGACAGCCGATTTAATTGTCCCTGATTTTCCAATCGTGCTAATAGCTATTTTTTTTCCATTATGTTTATATAACATAGTTAAAGAATTACGAACTTTTTCCTCAAAATTTCTTTGAGATCTTAAAACAGCTTTGTAATAATAAACATTATTCTGATCGTTAATATGAGTAATTATATTTGCTTTTTCATGATTTAAATCAAAAAACCTCATAATCCATAAATGAAAATTACTTGTCTCTAATTCACCATATAAATGTACAGATGCTTCCCAAATAACTGATATCAGATCATTTTTAGATAAACTCACTTCTGACTTAATATCTAAAACCAAATATCTATAATTTGTTCTTAATGTTGGAGGCAATATTTTAAGTTTCATAGAATCAATTAATAAATTAAAAAAAAAAGATTTTAAAATTAACTATTAAACAATGAATAAATTACAAAGAATAAAAAGATAAATATATATGAATTATTTTAATTTTAAGAGCAAATCATCGAGAGTTGGAGCACCAACAAATTCCACAATACCATTAATAGCAATAGCTGGCACAGCCATTATACCATAATCAGTGGCTCTTTTTTTATCTTCCATTATATTAACAACTTCAACATTCATTTCATCTTTAAGCTGACCTTTTGCTTTCATGACAATTTCTTCAGCCATTGGGCAATAAGGACATGTTGGTGATGTAAACACTTCTACTTTAAATACCATAATATCACTCCGTTTAACATTGAATAATTATTGTATTAAACCATTTTTAAACATCTTTGAACTATAAAACATAGTATTTATAATATTAATATCTGAATATCAACAACATATATACTATCTCACATCAATATATATCCATATATCAAATCTAAATATTAGCATTTTAAATAATTTATATAAAATATTCAATGTATTATTTAACTATAGAATATAACTTATTGAATTTAATAGTATTTAAAATTTTCCATTACACTAATTACTATAATTAAGTTACATGATAATTAATCATATATAACTTAGATTAGATTTCTTTCAAAATTTAACAAACATAATTTCATATTATTTAATTTACAACTTTATATAATATAATCATATATATTTATATATAAATTTATAATTTATATGGGAGTTCGTATATACTCAGAAATATTTAAATAAAAAGAAAAAAATAAATTGAAAAATAAAATATAAAAATTTTTTTTTATAAATCTTATATAACATTATAATTCTCATATCTCATTATAACACTCATATTTTATTATAAATCTTATTTAATAATGTAATAAGTGATTAAATGACTAAAAATGATTTAACAGTGCTTGGAAATACTGCATTAGATTATATATTATCTGTCGACAAATTTCCAAATCCAAATGAAGCAACTAATGTCAATAAATTAAAAACTTTTGATGGTGGTTCTGCAGGGAATGTGTCTGTTGTAGGAGCTACATTAGGCTTAAAAATCTCCCTTTCATCTGCAGTTGGAAAAGAATTTAAAAATTCCGAATATGAAAAAAAATTAATAAACTTAGGAGTAAACATCGATGATATGATAATTATTAAAGATAAAAAAACTCCAATAGCTTTTATGGTAACAGACCCTAATGAAAATCAAATATTTTACTTTTACATAGGTGCTGGAGCAGCATTCCCAGAAACTGAAGTTCCTAAAAAGATTATCAAAAATTGTGAAATTCTTCATTTAGCTACTGGAAATCCCAACTTCAACCTCCGTGGAAGTGAAACAGGAAAATCCCTAAACAAAATTATTTCTTTTGATCCTGGACAAGACTTACATCTTTACAACAATGAAGATCTCAAACAAATAATTAATAAAACAAACATTCTATTTGGCAATCACTATGAAATTGACTCTATTTTAAACAGATTAAAAGTAGATATTAATGAATTAAGACAAATAGGTCCAGATATTGTAATTAAAACCTGTGGTAAGTTAGGAAGCATAATTTATTGCAATGAAAAAATTAAAATAAATTCAATTTACAGACCTGCAATTGACCCTACAGGAGCAGGAGACTCTTATCGTGCTGGATTTTTTAAATATTATCTTGAAGATAAAACCATTGAAAAATCTGCTAAGTTTGCATCAGCCGTATCATCATTTATAGTTGAAAAAGAAGGTTGTCAAACCAATATTCCAAGTTTAGAAGAAGCAGAAAAAAGAATGAACAAACTTTTCAAGTAACCATGGATTCCAGATGATGAATCAGGGCTCATTAATTCCAAGTAATAAACGAAGAACCATATTTGCTTGATGTGCTGCACAAATTGTGACCCTTGGAGCCATTAACCCATTGAAAGGTTTAGCTTCATTCATCAAATCTCCGCAAAGATAAATGTTATCCATTAACTTTTTTGTTTTAATAGAGTTTGAACTTTCAAAACCAGCTAAACCAGATGCAGACACAATTTTTACATTAGGTAGTTTAAGAGATAAAGTGTTAATTAACATGGCTTTTTGATCTGCTTTATCAAATGCCTCACAAACAATAGAATAATCCCTAAATAACTCTTCAACATTATCTGGACATATTTTAACTGTTCCAACTTCAACATTAATAAATGGATTAATTTGAGATATTGTATCTTTAAGAGCATCTGTTTTATATCTACCTAAATCCTTAATTAGATATTGCTGACGATTTAAGTTACTTGGTTCAACAATATCAAAATCCACCAACAATAAATTTCCAACACCAATTCGAGAAAGCATAATAGCTAAATTACTTCCAAGCCCACCTAAACCAGCGACAGCCACATTAGAATTCTTAATAGTATCATAAACACCAGGGCTTGACCTTGCACTCACCATACTCTCAAATTCTTCTTCATTCACCATCGCCCCTTTTTTAATAATTACCACATCATCATCAGAATTTAATTTAAAATCCTCTGATACTTGAAATCCATTTAAAATTAAAACATAATTTTCCATTGAATAGCTATTCTCTTCAATAAATTCATCAGCCAATTGAAATAAATAATTAGAATTTGTTTCAATCTTTTTCCCATTTAAAGTTACACTAATCATTTTTTACCAAACAATCTTGATTTAAACTTGGACTTTCTGAAATTGGACTTAATACTTCTCAGTCTGATTTAATAATTGTTATATGATTTATTCATTATCATTATTATATTTTATTTACATATCTTTTATATAGTTTTATTAATTTAATATTAAAATTAATTATTCTATTAGCTTAAGACAACATTTTTACAATTTTAATATTCTAACAACTCAAGTTTTTAAAAAATTTGATGTTCCATTTTCAATTTAAAGAACTATACTATATTATTTTCCATATGAAATAATTGTTAGACAGATTCATTTATTAAAAATTACAATAATAGCTTTAAATAATATATTCGATCCTTCAAGATTAAATAAAAATTAAGAAGAAAAAATAAATAAAAATGTTAAAAAAAGAAAAATAAAAATAAATAAAATTAATAGATTATCAAATTAATAAAAACCATTATTGACCATTTACTAAGTCAGAGTAGTGACCTTTCCAAGAATATACCCTTGAAGAAGGATCATAAACAACCGAAGTGAAAAAATCAATAGTCATATAATAATTCATAGTATTATAAGAACCTTTACAATACAGCATAGGATAACCATGTATCTTCGGTGTCGCCTGAAAAATAAAATCAGAAACACCAGAATCAACATCATAACTCGTCATATTCCAAACTGAAACACTATAATCTGTTAAATCAATCTGAATACCACTATAACTAAAAGACAAACCTTTTAAAAACAATTGATTTGAATTATTTGTGACTGGATTATTTTGATACTCAGAAAAATCTGGAGGTTCATAACCACTATGCTCCGATAATCCTGCACCTACCTTAACACCATATATAATTAATGTGACAACATCATCCAAATGCTGAACAATAGCAATAAATCCATTTAGAGCAGCACCACCAGCTCCAGGAACAAAACCAGCAGGTCCAAGAAGATTGGCAAAAAAAGTTATGGCACTCCTGAAAACATCTTTAATAGCTAAAATACAACAAACAATTGCAATCGCGAGAGTTATAAGTGGGAGAAGTAATGGATTTCGTTCATTGAATTTTTTATACTCTGGAGCCAGCTCAAATAAATACTCACAAAGCATTATCAATCCCATACCTACTAGACCCATTCCGATATTAATAGCTATAGAAAGTCCTACGGCAGACCAAGATCCTGCAACAACAGCACCATAGGCTACTGGTAATTCTGCTAAAGCTCCACCACTTATAACCGCTGCCACAGTCAAACCTATTATAACAAGAATATTGGCTATTAATACTCCAATCATTATACCTGGAGCCTCGTCTTTTTGTTTTTGGGTGTAATAATGATCCCCACCATAACCTGCAAAATCATCTGAAAACTTAGATAAACTTTCATCTGGTTTATCTTCTTTACTAAATAGAACAGCACCATACTTTCCAGCCATGTTTTTTTCATAGCTGTTTTGTTTAAGTTGAAGATTTTTACCACTCCATATTACACCACCATCTTCAACGGCATAATTAGCTTCAAAAACAGAGCCATGAGTATTTAAATCAGAACCAGTATTATATATTGCCCCACCATTAATTGCTATATTAACTGCAAATGTTGAATTATCTACAGAATTATGATCACCAGTTAAATAAAATCCTCCACCATTATTCACGGCAGTATTATTAATAAGATAATTATTTTTAATATTCATTCTATCTGTAGAACTATATAAACTACCTCCATCAACCATTGCATGGTTATCTCTTAAGATTGAATCTTTAACATTTAATCCACCATCGTTTGAATATATTGCTCCACCTTTTTTACTATTACTACCACTGAATTCATTAGATATTATATGAACATTTGAGTTATCATTATATAAAGAACCACCTTCACTGTTACATGAATTATTTATAAAAGCAGAATTTATACTATTTATCTTTTCAGAATCTCCAAAGTAAGTAGCACCACCACGATTTGCAGTATCATTTACAAAAACAGAATTTTCAAGATTGAATGATTTACTTGCTTTATGATAAATAGCACCTCCATCTGCTGATGCATTATTCAGTGTAAATAAACTACCATTGATAAAAGTTTCATAGTTTCTAAGTGAATATATGGCTCCACCATCACCACCATCAGCAACATTACCAATAAAATAGTTATTATTTGATGTTAAAGAAGAGTCTTTATTGTTTATAGCTCCACCATAAGACCTATAAGCCACATTAAGCATGAAAATCGAATCATCAATTTTAATATTTGTATTTTTAGCATATATTGCTCCTCCACCACTGCTTGATGTATCCGTAGAAGCCGTGTTGAGTTCAAAAGTTGAATAATCAATTGATAAGCTCCCATTAGTATTGTATATAGCTCCACCACCATCAAAACCAATGTTAGATTTAAATAATGTGTTGTTAATATCTAATTTTTCACCGTCATTGAATATTGCTCCACCTTTACAATACTCTCCAGCAATATTACCATCAAAATTAGAATCAGTGATTGTAAGTTGGTTAGTTGAATAAATAGTCCCACCAAAGCTTTTGTAACTGTCAGACAAATTTTTAAGATCATCTGTACTATCATGAGGTTTGTCCCACCAATCATCGTCGTCAATGGTTTGAGTAACACTATTATTGGAAAAAGAAGAACTATGTATTGTTAATATTCCGTTATTGGTTATAACTCCACCAGAACTTTTGGAGACACCATTTATGAAAGTCAAATTTAGGAGAGTTAAATTAACACCCTTGTCAATGGTTAAAAAATTATTCTTACCTTCACCATCAAAAACAACATCACTACCAAAATAAGTATTATTAGTATATCTCTTATTTTTTGTGTTATTCACATCTATTCCTATTTTATAAGTATTATTACCAAGGATGGTTAAGTCATGATCAATTGTTATATTTGAATTTCCCTCACTTTTATAAAATCCTGGTTCAACACAGATAATATCCCCAGCTTTAGATTTACTGATAGCAGTTTTTAAATCCTTGTAATGATTTTCTTCAGTAGTGTTATCCACATAAATTATGGTGCTATTTTTATTACTATCTAAAATCAGATTAGAACCATGCATATTTCTAACACCTTTATTAACTAAAGGGTCATGTCTTTCATTCATTCCATTTATAACTTCACCAGCAACAACAGATCTGGAATATATACTTAAAAACAAAACAAAAATTACAAACATAGAACATAGTATTTTAAACTTACTCATGAATTTTCCTCCTCTTTGAGATTGTAAATATTTTGTGAAGTTTTTTTTCAATTTTTCCATGGTTTCTTTAGTTCAAAATTTTTTATTTTGAA
>JAISTD010000187.1 GCA_031272765.1 Candidatus Methanovirga australis
AATTCAAAACGAAGAATTAATTCTTCTAAATTGAAAAATAAATTTTCAATAATAAAAAATTTTGAATTAAAGAAAATCAAAGATTTTCTAAATTAAAACAAGCTTTAACTAAAGAAAAACTTCGCTTTTCTAAACTATAAAGTCAGAGATTTTATAGAATAATAAAATATATGATGTTAATAAAAAGTTAATGAGAAATACTATATATGGTTGTAAAAAATTAATAAATATTTACTTTATTTAAAAATATTAATATCACTGAAAATATTAATTTACTTGAAAGTACTATTTATATATGAATCTATGCAAATAATGTAATACTAAATAAAACTCATTGAGAAAAAATTATGGATGAGCATATTTATACTACAAGATATTTTGATCCGTTGGATGATTTCTTGTTTTCCAAATACATGGCAAGTGAAGGAATGGAAAAACAAGTAAAATCATTCACCAATGCCGTTCTTAGAGAAGACAATGACTCAATTGAATTCATTAACATAACCAAAATAAATTAATTTCGGGGTAGAAAGAATTGCATACTTGATTCAAGATCTCTGCATGTTTTGAGCACATAGTAATATACTCTCTTTTGTTTGCTTTTGTTAGGTTTCTTTCAGTCATGAATTGTTGGTATTTAGGATATTTGGTTATTATACTTTTTTGTCATATATTTATACTGTTTCTTCACAGAATATATACTTATATAAAGCATCTGACTGTTTAATAAAAAAGATACGAGTTTTATCAAAAGAAATGAAAATTAATCTCTTGAAAGTAAATCCTATAATAAATTCTGTTAAAACTCTAAATACAATAAATTTAAAAAATTTTCAAAATAAAAAGTAGAACTATTAAACTCTAAATATAAAGCTATTTAAACTTAAATATTAAGTTAAAAATCAGATATTCTATTAAAGAGTAAACAATAGATTAAAAGTAGAAAAATAGATTAAAAATAATAAACTAAAATAGCAGATTAAAAAACTAAAAAGGAAAAATATGATAATAGATGATTTAATAAAAATAATAAATGATAATGTTGAGAAAAAGATTCCTACTAAATATCTATTAAAATTTCAAAATTATTTAGAGGAAAATGGGGTCTTAACAAACCCATTAAATATAGTATCCATAAACATGATAGCTATTTTAATCATGATTTTAATATCAACTTTAATATCTTTAATTTTAAATATAAATCTCATTATTTTATTGTTAGTATCTATTATCGCTCCACCTACTTTTTTAATTTTATATTTTATATCAATATCTGAGAAAAGAAAAGAAGAAATTGAAAAATTAACACCAGACTTTTTAAGGCAAATTTCGTCAACACTTAAAACAGGAATGTCTTTTGAAAATGTCTTGGTTGAATTCACTAATTATGGATCTACTCCACTACACGCAGAAATAAGAAGAACTATTATGGAAGTAAAAATGGGAAAAGATTTTAATACAAGTTTGATGAATATTCCTAAAAGATTGAAATCAAAAGACCTTAAAAGAACTTTTAGAATAATAGTTGAAGGAAGGAAAAGTGGTGGTGGGCTTTCAGATATTGTGGATAGTGTGGCTGAAGACCTTAGATTAATAAATGAATTGAAAAGAGAGAGAAAATCAACTGTTATGATGTCTGTGACATTTTTAACTATATCCGCTGTAATATCTACTCCATTTACTTTGGGAATGGTTGGAGTCTATTCATCATTTTTAACAAGCCTTGGTAAGGAAACTGAATTAGTTAAAACAGCTATTATTGCAGCAGGAGCATATATTGTTATTCATTCAACATTAGTTGGGTTTATAATTGGTACAATACTTTATGGTGACTTTAAAAAAGGTTTGAAGTATTCGCTTCCTTTAGTTGTAGTCTCTTATGGAATTTTTTATATGATATCAAACTTTGGAGTTATCTTCTTAGGAATTCGATTTTAGTTAGATTTGATGTTTAAAAATATGAAGATATATGGTTAAAATAGCTATTAAATAAATTAGAGGAGAAAAAAATGAAATATCATCTAAATGAGTTAAAGATTGATCAAAAGGGGCAGGCAGGAGCTGAACTAATACTTTTAATTGGGGCTATGCTAATAATAGTTTTAATGGTGGTTCATTTCTATAAAAGTTATTTAGGAGATTTAGGAAATGAAATTAGTGGTAATGAATTAGATGAATTAAATAAATCAATAGAATCTATTTCATCTAAGTTCACTAACAAATAAAAAAATGTTTTAAAAATGTACTAATGCAGATAATAGAATAATTTATTACAAAATTACATATAAATCCAGCATAAGTTCAATGAAAAATATTCTAATCATGATTAATTAGAACTATGTTAGCTCCATTTGAGTCTTTAAATAAATTCATTTGACCAACTGATATTTACAGATTCTAAGATAAATTCAACACATTAGATTTGAGTTCATCTACTGTTGCATTCAGGTCTTCAACCTCCATTCCTACAGAGAATAGACAAGTTTTATGCTCACTTTGGTCAGGTATGTTCACTTTTTGTCCAGGCAATATGTTTTTCTCATTTTTATGAATAAGTTCCAATATTGTATCTCAATCACTTTTTAATAATGTAATCCTACCGTTTATAAGAACCTTTTAAAACGGAACCTTCGGTTCATAAGTTTCTCACTTTGTTCGAAACAACGGGAATTTCATTCCCTAACTTATCTAAAGATAAGAAAAGTTTCATCAAAAGTTGCTTTATTATTATGAATGAAGAAAATTTTCGTGACAGGTAAAACTGTGACCCATCCTCACTTATAAATAATAATAATGTAATTTTAAAGAACATTATCAAGCTTACTATATTTCATTTTTAAATTAAATTTCAATAATTGTTATTATTAAATTATATAATATTAAAAATATTTAAATATTTTATAATACTAATTGTTATTTTTATATTATTATGTTAAATAATATTTGAAAATAGCTAAATGAGAAATATTTAAGTTGA
>JAISTD010000213.1 GCA_031272765.1 Candidatus Methanovirga australis
CCAACTGTACACAAATAAAGCTTTTTACAATATAATCAACTACTTTTAGAGAAAAAAATACTGATCATGAGGATTGAAAAATTGAATTGCATAACTATTTTTTAACTAAAAAAAAAAAATAATCCAACTACCATTAAGTACTCTTAATGGAAACTTGCTCCGCTTAACGATAGCTTATGAAAAAATTAGGGAAAATCCCTAAAAATAGCAATGAAATTAGCCTTCAAAAGACAAAATATGCGAATTTTCCAATGAAAAAATGAAAATAATAATAAAACATCATATCAATATATGTTTAAATTAAGTTTATAGAAACTCTCTAACGTACTGATAGTATATAAATGTGCAGATTATTCACACTTTCCCTTGTGGTTTTAATTTGAGTATTAGAAACGTTTTAATGTTATATTATATAAATGATAGTTATGAATAATGTAATTAATCTTATCAGCAAGAAATGTAGACTATGTTAAAAAACACTGCATATAAATTAAATAAATATTAATCAATATAATAGATTGGAAAATATTTCACCCAATACTATCATGACTTTTATAAGAACAAGACATGAAAAGGTGGAAGACCTGAAATCGATGTTATAGTCATGTTTAAAGCCTTAATAATCCAAAAAAAAATGCATGGTTTATACTGATACCAGAATTAGAAATAAGTCTATGTGACGGAATCTCCTAAACGAAACATTCCTTGGATGGTCACCCATAACCTGATAAAGATTACAATAATGGTTACTTTTAGAGAAAGATTAAGCAAATCTGGAATTATGGAAGCTATGGTCTTCATTCAATGAATATGATAGATAATTATGGATTAGAGTCTGGAAGGGAGTTGAGTCAGGATGCAACTTTCCTAACAAGATCCAGGTCATCAAAAAAACATCGCCACGAGGATTAGAAGCCAAACTTTTAAAACGGAAACTTCGTTTCCTAAGTTTCTCGCTCTGCTCGAAACAAACGGGAAATCGAAGATTTCCCTAAACTATTAAAATCTCTGATTTTAATGGTCAGAAAAGCAAAGCTTTTCTAAATTCTTTCGATTTGCTCAAGAATAAACGAAAAATCAGAGATTTTTCTAAATTCTCATGCTTCGCTTGAGAATAAACGGAGAATCAAAAATTCTCCTAAGTTTCTCATTTCATTCGAAACAAACGGAACCCTCGGTTCCTAACTTACCTAAAGGTAAGAAAAGTTTGATCAAAAAATTTTAATCAATATTTCCAAAAGGAAATTTAGGAAATTTTAATTTCCGTTTTTTATTTCGAGTGAAACGAGAAATTTTAGAAAAAATAAAAAATTTTGCAAAATCTACGATTTCGCAATAATTTAGGAAAAATCGAAGATTTGTCCGTTTGTTGTCAAAGACAACTTAGAAAAATCTTTGGTTTCTCGTTTTCTAAAAAATTGATGGATTAATCAGAGAAAATGAATTAACCACTGCTTCCCCACACGATAACAAATATAGATCTATGCACCGATGAACATTCAGGTTATTTTACAAGGATAAAGGATTAATGGTGGTGTGAAATCTAAAGAGGGTTTCTATTAACCTCAGTTTGTTAATATCGATAAAAATTAATATTTGTTAAAAATTCTTTAATTTGAATTTAAAGACCAAATTAGAAAATTTAAAAATCTAAAATCTTAAAAATATTTAGTTTATAGAAACTCTCTTTAATTATATAATGTAAATTTTTGTGAATACTTTTTTAAGTTATCAGAATCCTTTTATAAAAGAAATTAATCTTTATAAAAATATATAATATTTTAAATTCATATAAAAATACTTTTGATATGCTATCTCTAAGATTAATTTAATAAAGATGGATTAACATAACAATATATAGAGTTTATTTACATTATGACTAAAATTTGATTAATTAATGCATATCTATATTTCAAATATTGTATTATTTTTTTAAAAGATATAATATCTATATTAAAATATATAATATCTATAAATTGCATTTATAAAATAAATATAACTTTTATAAGATAAATATTAGATTAATTTTTTAAAAAATAGATTATTAACCGTGAGGAATTCAGATGGATCTAACAAAGGTTCAAAAAAGGATATTTAAAGGTGTAAATGAAAATGAAGGTAAAAAATATATTTTACTTCTTCTAAATAGTCTTGATCAAAAACCGATTAAAGGAAAGACCAAGTTTATGAAAGAATTGTTTTTCATAGCACATAATGTTCCTTCTTTATATGATTTATTAAAATTTGAACCAGATAACTATGGTCCTAATAGTGATGTCGTTAGTAGATATTTAGAAGAAATGTCCCAATTAGACTTAATAAAGTTTAAAAATAGGAATACTACTAACAAAGACTCTTTTAAGTATTTTTTAGGAAATTATGGAAAAAAAATTATGAATGAACTAAATACTGAAGAAATAGACAAAGAATTATTGGATGATATTAAAAGCCTCTTTGATGGATTAACATTCAATGAAACATTAGCTTTAACTTATTACACTTATCCAGAAATGACTGAAGAATCTCTTGTTATGAAAGAAATAGAAAGTAAACGGGAAAAATTGTCTTTAAACTTATATAAAAAAGGCAAAATAAGTGCTGCTAAAGCAAGTGAAATAGCAAACATTCCGTTAACCCAGTTTTTAGATTTGTTAAAAGAAAAAAAGATACCTATGGAGCTGTTAATTTAATGAAATTATTGGATACTTCTTCAATTATTCTTTTTGTAGACTTCATTGGAAAACATAAGTGTATAGATCATTTAAATGCCTTAAACGAAAATTTAAATGTGAGTAAAAGTGTCCATGATGAATATTATCAAAACACAAATTACTGGATAGATAACAATTTACTTAAGCAGTATATTGATAATGAAAAAATAAAAATTATAAAAAAGGATGTTTCAGATGAAATAACAGAATTATCTAAAAGATATCCTGTCTTGAATGAGGGAGAACTGAGTATAATGGTCATTGCTTTATTGTGTCAAAAGAATTCAAAAAATTACATTTGTGTTATTGATGATAAAAAAGCTCGAACTATTGCAAAAAGATTAAAATTAAATTTTATAGGCTCTATTGGTTTAATAAAGATTATAAAAGATAATAATATTTGGAATGATGAAACAATGGATATTATTATTTCAGATATTAAAAAATCTCCTTTTTATGTTAGTGACAACATTTTAATGGTGTTGAAAAATGACTAAAGTTAAAGTATCTAAACAGTATATTGACGAAGAACTTTTTATAAAATCTGAAAAACTTAGGATTAATAATAAATCTATCCAAACACCTATTAAATCGTTTGATATGAAAAAATTAAGAAGAGATACTGAGATTTCACCATTAGTAAGAGGAGTTAATGAAATTTTCAAGGAATTGTTTGGAGTATAATGAATATTATATATAGTATAAATATAATAAATGTAAATAATACATAAAAGGTGAGAGAAATTCGGCAGAGATATATAAAGAATTAAACACTTCACTCAACAAAACATCGAATGATGATGTTAATTTTTGTTTTATAGCTTTAAATGATTCTATGTTGCCTGATGATAAAGGAATTAATTTAATAACAAACATTGCATATAATATATTAGATGCTACTCCATTACCTTGTTGAATTCGTTTTTTAATTCAAATTCTAATGCACTTGAAGACTATGAAAAATACACAATGTTTATGCAGAAATGTATTGACTCAATAAACCGTTTGAATAACAAGCCAATTTTAGGCATCGTACCTTCAAAAATGCCTGAACCGTAATAAGAGAACTTATAGAATTTTATCATGAAAACAATATAACCTCGTTTGATTTTGAGGGTAGAGTTCATTCTGGATTAGATGGGCATTTAAGGGAATTAATGATTGCAATAATTGAATTAGATATTTTAAATGAATCATTTAGCTATTCATGTAATACTCAAAGAGGTAAATCTACTAAGGGAACAAATATTATAAAAGCCAATGATATTTTAGTTTATAACTATGGGTTTGATGTTATGGGTGATAATCATACTAAACTTAGAATACCTCCAGATGTTGCAAAAAAGCTTCAAGAAAGAAGTAAAGGGTTTGATATAAGACTGTTTAATAGTGATGATTATGGTCACCATAGACATGATACCATAGAAGAGGCTAAAAAATTTTTTCCATTCAATGAAACGAACATAGCCTTTGAATATTTTGAAGAAATGAACAAGACGAAAAAGAATGATGTCCAAAGACTTTTTAATAGCGAAAGAATTGGTTTTGAATTATTGAAGTGGAGTGAGTTAATTAGAGAAGATGAACAAACTATTAAATACTTGGAAAATAAAAACCAGATAAAAAATGATTTAAAAACTTTTCAAAACTTTAAAGATACTCTAAATATCTAATGAACAAGTATTATTACTTTACGAAGTACTGATAATATATAGTGTCATGACAAATTTATTCTTTCTATTTTAGTATTGATTTTTATTATTGATAATTTTTCATTAGAATCGTATTTAGTGAAATTTCAACTGAATAATCCTTTGATTTCCT
>JAISTD010000111.1 GCA_031272765.1 Candidatus Methanovirga australis
TGAAGAAGTTATATAAGACTATTGAAAGTATTGAAATTTATTTAGGTCTTCAAAGAGTTAAATGGGATCAAAATCACGGAAAAAATATTACACCCACCGAATTTTTTACATAGTCATAAAATACAACAATTTATATATTATTAAAATAAATTTATAAATCACAAAATAAAAAACCTACAAATCACAAAATAAAAATTTTAAATGGAATAAGATATTATGAAATACAAAAAAAGGATAACTGATAAGGAAATTGAAATGAAATTAGAAGCTTCTGGTGCATTGCTAATAAGAGGACCTAAATCATGTGGAAAAACAGAATCAGCAAAACAGTTTGCAAATAGTATTTTAAATGTTGATCAAAACGAACAAGTTTCTTTATTAATGGATATATCACCACAACAACTATTAGTTGGCAAAACACCTCGATTAATTGATGAATGGCAAGAACAGCCTAAAATTTGGAATTATGTACGTCACGAAGTAGATAATAGATCCAAACCATCCCAATTTATACTTACTGGTTCATCAAATCCTGTAGAAAGTATAAAAATGCACTCTGGAGCTGGGAGATTTACTATAGTAAACATGCGAACAATGTCATGGATTGAATTAGGTTTTTCAACAGGAAAAATCAGTATGAATGATTTATTTAAATCTCCAGAAAAAAAAATTGATATAATAGACAAACAGCTTGACTTAGAATTTATTATTGAAAAAATAATTACTGGAGGATTTCCTACATTATTAGGGAAAAAACTATCCCATATAATCCATCTAAATCAAACATACATTGATTTACTTACAGAAGTAGATATGAGTCGAGTTTCACATGTAAAAAGGAATCCAATAAAAGTGGGAAAATTATTAAAATCAATTGCCAGAAACACAGCAACCATAGTGAATACTAAAACCTTAGAGTCGGACATCCAAAAAAAAGAAAACACAAGTATTAGCACTCCTACTATTGACGAATATCTTGATGCACTAAAAAGATTAATGATAATAGAAGAACAGCCAGCATGGAATACCCATATTCGTTCATCTGCATCACTTAGAAAAACACCAAAACTTCATTTTACAGATGTGTCCCTATCTGTTGCAACACTTAAAGGAGATAGTGAAACTTTGTTTAATGACATTAAATTCACTGGTTTTTTATTTGAATCTTTAGTAATACATGAGCTTAGAGTTTATGCTCAAGCAAATAATGCTAAAGTCTATCATTACCGAGACTCATATGGTTTAGAAATAGATGCAATAGTGGAAAAATATAACGGTGACTGGATGGCTTTTGAAATAAAATTAGGTATAGGGCAGATCGAAGAAGCTGCTAAAAATTTAAATATATTTGCTTCAAGAATTGACAATACAAAAGTTAAACCACCTAAATCACTAAACATCATAACTGGAACTGGAATGAGTTTTACAAGAAAAGATGGTATAAATGTTATATCCATAGCTTCATTTGGACCTTAAAGTATGGATTTTTAGTATCATTTAATCTTTTTTACTTTCAGCTTCCTTTTTACCTTCAATTGCTCCGACATTCTTTGGATTGATTTTTAGGGCTTTATCAAATAGCTAATGGCTTGGTTGTATTTACCTAAACCATTTAGTGCTAAAGCTTTATTGATATAATTATTATCATTTTTTGGATTCATTTTAAGTGCCTTATCAAAGTAGATTAAAGAATCTTTATAGTTGTTCATTTCATATATAAAAACCAACCATTATTAACAATAGAATTGCGAAAATCAGGACTAATTTTTAAAGCTTCATCTACAAATTTTATAGCCTCAATATCTCGACCAAGTAAATACAAAGTCCATACTTTATTATTTAAATCCAAGACACTATTTGGATTTTTTTCTAATAATTCGTTAATATATTCAATTGTTTCTTCAATTTTACCTGACACTAAAAGTAAATGACCTTTAGTTACACGAGCTTGTTTACTTTTAAGTTTTTTGGATAAATATTTATCAATACACTCCTCAGCTTCTTCATACCCCACCTAAATCCATTAATTCACAACAAATTAGAGTTTTTTCATCATTTGATTCCAGCACAGCCTCTTCATCAAAACACTACCCTCATAACTAAAGGCATTCTGATTTTGAGTCTCATTTTCTGCAATTTTAGTTTCCATTTTAACACCAAGAGATAATATATAAACATTATTTTAAATTAGATTTTATGATTTCCAGTCATCTTCTATTTTTTTTTATGCAATCTGAAACTTTTCCTTCTTTAACTACAATCACACGACTTTTATGAGAATATTGAAGTGAACATTTTAAGTACAATTCATCAAAAACAGGAGACTGTAAAAAAGTGTGGAGCTTTTCATGAAAATCCAGGTTTATATAAACGAAAATAAAAAATTTTCTAACTTATAAAATCAAAGATTTTATAACTAAAGAAAACCATGAAAATTGAAAAACCTCCACAAAAGTTGACAACCTCAAGTTTATAGAAACTTTATATATTATATATCCATTATTATTATTTTGTGTAGGTATTTATGTATGTGAATTAAAAATAAAAAATTGATGCTCTTATTGACCACACAACAATCACAAACAGAAGTATCTGACTCAAAAATAGCATTAATTTATTGTTTGGAGGAGATAATGTTTTTCTGACTCGTGTAAATAGAATATTAAATTAAAAATGATATGAAATTGGAAAAAATATGTTATTAACTCATAATATTCGAAAATGAAGAGATTAATGATCAATAGCTTCTTTAACCTTGTCAAAAAAGCCTCTTTTTATTGTTTTAATCTCATCACCACTAACCTTTGAAAACTCTTGAAGAAGTGATTTTTGTTTATCACTCAGTTTTTGAGGAACCACAACTTTAATAGTCACATAAAGATTACCCTTTGAATTTCTGTATAGTATAGGCATTCCTTGTCCTCTAAGTTTGAATCTTGATTCACTTTGTGTTCCAGGAGGAATATTTAACTCAACAGCACCGTAAATAGTTTTAACATCAACTTTATCCCCTAAACACGCCTGAACAAAACTTATATGTTTTTCTGTGTAAAGATCAGACCCTCTTCTTTCAAAATCTTTATGCGATTTTATATCGATGGAAACATATAAATCTCCATATCCCCCATTGAATTCACCAGCATTCCCAACATTTGGAATCCTTATACGATTTCCATCTTCAGCACCTGCAGGTATTTTAACCAATACTGTTTCAATTTCATTAACAGTTCCTTTACCATGACATTTATGACAAGGATTCTTAATTATTTTTCCTGTTCCATGACATGCTCTACATGGACTCATAACTATTTGTTGTCCAAAAAGACCATTTCGAATATGTCTTTCTTGCCCTGTTCCACCACAAACTTCACAGGTTTCAACATCAGACCCAGGTTCTGCTCCTGAACCATTACAAACTGAACAGACTTCATCGTGTCTAACTCTGATTTCTTTTTCAACCCCTGTTGAAGCTTCTTCTAAGGTGATGTTTATTTCACTATACAAATCTGAACCTCTTTGAGGACCTGTTCTTCTACTTCCTCCCCCAAATATTTCTGAGAATATATCACCAAATCCACCAAACCCTTGACCACCACCAAATCCTTGGAAAATATCTTCAAAGTTTATGTTTCTAAATATATCTTCCTGACTGAACCCATCCATTCCAGAATGACCAAATTGATCATATCTTTGTTTTTTCTCTTCATCAGATAAAACAGCATAAGCTTCACTTATTTCTTTAAATTTTTCAGTGAATCCTTCTTTTTCATTTTCTTCAGCTTTATCTGGATGGTATTTCATTGCCAATTTTCTATAAGCTTTTTTTATTTTTTTTTCATCGGCACTTTTATCTACACCAAGAACATCATAGTAATCACGCTTTTCTGCCATTCATTCACCTTAAATATAATAATTATTCTAAAATTATTTATAGTCAGTAAATTTCTTAAAATAAAGTACATTATATCTTTTTCCAAGCTTAAAATTTTCTTAAAATATATTAGTATATTATTATTAAATTAGTATTATATTCTGTACTTATTATTAGATATTTAACTACATAATCAATTAAAATTAATAAATAAAAAAGAAGTTACATTGTTTTACCAATTTTATAACATTTATTAAAAATTTTTCATTTGAAATTCTTAAAATTGCTTAAATTTTAATTTTCAGACATTGAACTTTTTAAAAATTTAATAAAAATATATACTGTTAGTAAGTTTCAGTGAAATATGATAAATAAATTTTAAATAAAAAAATATAACAGAGGTCAAAAAATCAACCTCATTTAAAATACTGATCAGTTAGTTAACTATTTTTTAACCTCATAGTCAGCACCCATACAAATAACTCATATGCAGACAACTAAAACTACTTTTTAACCTCATAGTCTGCATCTATAGTATCATCATCTTTAGATGAACCTTCTCCATCTTGAGCTTGTCCTTCTTGTTGAGCTTGTTGTTGAGCTTGTGCTGCTTCTTGATAGATTTTAGCTCCTATTTCTTGAACAATTTTTGTAAGTTCATCAGATTTCTCTTTTATAACAACTAAATCATCCCCAGAAATAACTTCTCGAAGTTCTGCTACTGCTTTTTCTATATTTGATTTTTCATCATCAGATATTTTATCTTTAAGTTCTTCAAGTGACTTTTCAGCTGTGTAAATCATTGAATCTGCATTGTTACGAATTTCAATTTCTTCTTGTTTCTTTTTGTCTTCTTCTGCATTCATTTCAGCTTCTTTAACTTTCTGCTCTATTTCTTCATCAGAAAGCTTATTAGATGCTGTTATTGTAATAGCTTGCTCTTTTCCAGTTCCCATATCTTTAGCTGAAACATTAATAATACCATTTGCATCTATATCAAATGTAACTTCAATTTGAGGCATTCCTCTTGGAGCTGCTGGTATTCCAACAAGTTGAAATCTTCCAAGTGTTGTGTTATCCACTGCCATCGGTCTTTCACCTTGAAGAACATGTATATCAACAGATGTCTGATTATCAGCTGCAGTTGAAAATATTTGACTCTTTTTAGCTGGAATAGTTGTATTTCTATCAATTAATTTTGTAGAAACACCACCTAAGGTCTCAATACCAAGAGATAATGGTGTAACATCTAAAAGAATTAAATCTTTAATTTCTCCTGCTAAAACTCCACCTTGAATAGAGGCACCTAATGCAACACATTCCATTGGATCAATTCCTCTTTCAATAGATTTTCCTACGAAATCTTCAACATATTTTTGAACTATCGGCATCCTTGTAGGTCCACCAACCAGGATAATCTTATCAATATCTGTTTTAGATAACTTAGCATCTTTTAATGCTTGTTCCATTGGTTTCCCACATTTTTTGATTATAGGATCTACTAATTCTTCTAATTTAGCTCTTTTAAGTTGATTAATAAGATTTTTAGGACTGTTATCCTTACCCATAGTAATGAAAGGTAAGTTAACTTCACTTGTTAAAGTGGTGGATAATTCAATTTTAGCTTTTTCAGCTGCTTCTCTAAGACGTTGAACCGCTTGATCATCATCCATTAAATCAATACCGTTCTCTTTCTTAAATTCATCAGCCAAGTATTTCAGTATGGTGTTATCCATATCAGTTCCACCTAATTTAGTATCCCCACTTGTTGATTTAACTTCAAAGACTCCACCACCAAATTCCATCACAGTCACATCTAAGGTTCCACCACCAAAATCAAAGACCAATATTTTTAAGTCATCATCAGTTTGTTTATCAATACCATAAGCTAAACTTGCTGCTGTTGGTTCATTAACAAGTCTTACTACATCCAAACCAGCTATTGTACCAGCATCTTTTGTAGCTGTCCTTTGATTATCATCAAAGTAAGCAGGAACTGTGATAACTGCTTTTTTAACTTCCTCACCAAGGAATGTTTCAGCATCTTTTTTGATTTTTTGTAGAATGAATGCAGATATTTCTTGAGGAGTGTACTCTTTACCCTCAATTTTGACTTTATAATCAGTTCCCATACTTCTTTTAATTGCACTGATAGTGTTTTCAGGGTTGGTTACAGCTTGTCTTCTTGCTGGCTCACCAACTAAACGTTGACCATCAGCAAATGCAACATAACTTGGAAACGCTTTACCATATTGACTTGCACCTTCTGCACTTGGTATAACCGTTGGTTTACCACCTATTAAAACAGCTGCTGCTGAATTACTTGTTCCTAAATCAATACCAATAATTTTTTCTTTTTTAACATTTTCATCTGCCATAAATATCACCACTATTTTTAATAATTTTTATCCTAAAAAATATTATTCTTAAATTTTTATTCTAATATTATTCTTAAATGACATATAATATTTTATTTTAAATAATAATACTTATTAAATGATATAATATAGTACTTATTAAATGATTTTTATCTTATTAAATGATTTTTATAAAAATTTATTCTAATAATTATTTTAATTCAATGTATTTTATTTAATCAATAATAAAAAATCAATACTATCTAACTTATTACATAATAAATTCTAATTAAGTACACAGAGCATCTACTATTATAAAATCATTTTTTACTCTTTTTACAAACTTTAACTTTAGAATATTTGATAACCTTATCTTTTAAGGTATATCCTTTCATTAATTCTTCAATAATCATACCATCTTCACAATCATCTTTATCTTCAACCATTAGAGCTTCATGCTTAAATGGATCGAATTTAACATCTTTTGTCTCAATCTCTTTAAGACCTTCCTTTTCAAGAACATTTTTAAATTTTGAGTATATTAACTCAACACCTTCTTTAAGTTCATCCATATTTTTAGATTTATTTAAAGCTCTTTCAAGATCTTCATAACTGTCAAGAATATTCATTATCAAATTTTCATTTGCAAACTTGATAATATTTTGATTATGCTTTTCATTTTGCTTTTCAAGGTTTTCAAAGTCAGCTCGAAGCCTTTGATTATTGGAGATATGTTCATTTAGCTCTTCATTCTTTTTAGCCAGACTTTCATTTGTATCAACCAACTCTTTATCTTTCAAATCCAGTTTTTCTTCTGCTTCGGCTAAAATTTCATTTTTATCCTTTAAATCAGATTTTAATTGACTTAATTCTTTTTTCAATTTTGTTATTTCGGTATCCTTAGCCACCGCATCACCTTCAAGTTTTAATATAAAATAAAGAAAGATCCAAATAATAAGTAGATGTCAATAATATCAAATTCAATGATAGCGAACCATATCAAATTTAAATGTAGATATAAAAAAATAATATCAAATAATATCAAAATCAGTTCCAATGAATCCAATATCAACAATCAAAAAGTTACTCAAATAAATTCCATTAAAATCCAGATTTTGGCTAATCAATAATAAATATAGTAAATAAGCTAATTATTTATTTTGTATTATTGAATTTAAACCAGTTTAAATATGTAATTAAGTAAAACAGTTCATTTAAATAAATTAAAAAATTGGAAATATTAAAGTAACAAAAAGTAATCTTTCTACATTATATTATAGTAACTAAATGTTATATAAATGTTTCGGTTTTAGTAACTTAATGTAAATAAAAAATTTAAGATGAACAAAAAAATTGTGAAAAACCAAATATCTAAAAATTACTTATGAGAGTTTCTATTAACCTATAAAAAATAGCATATTTTGATAAGATTTATAAATTATGAAACTCCATATTAACCTAATGTGGTAGTAAGTATATAAAGGTGTCGGTCACATCTAAGGTGTCGATTATTCACACCCTCCCCTTGTGGTTTTAATTTGAGTATTAGGGACTTCACATGTTATATGGTATAAAGTGATAATTATGAACAATGTAATTAATCTTATCAGCAACAAATGTACGAAGATGTTAAAAAACACGGTGATAAATTGAATGACATTGATCAAATAGTAGATTGGGAAATTTTCCGCTCAATACTAATGCAAACTTACAAAAATAAGACACAGAAAGGTGGAAGACCTGAAATCGATGTTATAGTCATGTTCAAAGCCTTAATAATCCAAAAAATGTATGGTTTATCTGACCCAGAATTGAGATAAGAAATCTCTGTGACAGAATTTCATTTAGAAACTTCCTTGGATGGTCACCCATACCTGATAAAGCTACAATATGGTTATTCAGAGAAAGATTAACAAAATCTAAAGTTATGAATGAAATATGGTCTTCATTCAATAAAATGATAGATAATTATGGGTTAAAGTCTGGAAGAGAGTATGAGTCCAGGAATGCATACTTTCCTAACAAGATCCAGGTCATCAAAAAAAAACTC
>JAISTD010000115.1 GCA_031272765.1 Candidatus Methanovirga australis
GTTGTATAGAATCAATAAAATGAACTATAGGTGATAAATATGAGTTTAAATAAATTGTTTACAGCATTGTTTTTAATGCTGTGTGTAACTGGATTTTGCATGAGTAATGTGGCTGCTGGAAGTCATGGTGATAAAACTTGGTCTGTGGATTCCGATGGTGTTTGGTGGTTGAATTATAATATTAAGGCTTATGATGCTGAAAAGAACTTAATTGACACTGTCGCATCTGCAGATCGTGCTAGTAGAGGTTATAAAGATGATGGATATTTACCTATAGGGACTGCATATGTTACTGTATATGTTAAGTGTGTGTCTTCTGGCTTTGATGGAAAAGAAACGAGTTTGTTGAGTTTGGATAAAAGTGTACGCCTTAGCTGTGATAATATACTTACTAATAGGATAGCTAAGATTTATATTGATGGTGAAGTTGCACGTACTTTTCACAAGAATTTTTGATATGAAAATACAATGATACCAGTTCAAACAGCAATTTTTCTTTTTTCTTTTTCTTTTTTCTTTTCAAAAAAAAATAAATAGATTATTAGACAGCTTCTTTATTAAATAAAAAAGGTAAAATAGGAGTTGAATAAAATATGAAATATAAAAATTTGTTAAGCTTGTTGATAATAAGCTTAATGTTGCTTGCAGGAATTAGTGATACTGTCGCCACTGAAAACTTGAAACCCCATGACACCAATAATGATCTATTTATTAAAATGGATTTAAGATCTTTTAATCGGGATAAAACACTTGATTTGACATATAGAATAGATCATGGTACTCACTATACGACTGATTATATGAAACATGAAATACCATACAATCAAGAATTTTCATTGGAAGAACAGGTAAGAAATTCAAATCTTAACAACTTTATTGAAGTACCAATCATCCATGAAAACATAAATAATGTAATAGAGATAAATCATAGCTTAACAATATATGGAAATAGTGAAACTCCAGTCAAACTTAAAACAAGTTCTAATAAAGGAATTTTTAAAGTAGCAAAAGGTGTTAAGTTAAATTTAATAAATATAGAGTTAGATAATTTAAATATCAGCCATGACTCAGGGATAATTGAAAACAAAGGAAATTTAACTTTAAATAACTGTATATTTAATAATAATCATGTTGTAG
This sequence comes from Candidatus Methanovirga australis, assembly GCA_031272765.1. GTDB lineage: Archaea > Methanobacteriota > Methanobacteria > Methanobacteriales > Methanobacteriaceae > Methanovirga > Methanovirga australis. The sequence goes on from JAISTD010000115.1 coordinate 1,138, forward strand.
AGTCTAAAGGATATATTATTTACAATTTAGAAAATTCTAGTTCTACAATTTTTAATTGTAGTTTCAATAATAATGATATGAGTTTAGGTAGTGTGGTAGCTAACAAGTTAAGTGAAAATGTAAATATATCAAGATCAATGTTTAAAAATAATATGGCTAATGGATTTGGTGCTACTGTTATCAATAATAAATCTAACAGTTTTGTAATAGATGAATCTGTTTTTGATTCAAATACTGGAAGTTTTGGCGGTGCTGTTTACAACATTTTATTTTCTAATAAAAAATTAACTATTGAAAATAGTATCTTTAATAATAATTCAGCTCATGTTAAGGGTGGAGCTATTTATAATAGCGATGGTGCAGGTTTTAATATATATAATTGTTCTTTAAAGGATAATAGTGCCCAAGAAGAGGGTGGTGGAATATACAATAATAATTGTGATGATTTCACCATAAAAACTTCTGTTTTTAGAGATAATAGTGCTGTTAGAGGTGGAGGTATTTATACGACTTCAGCTGTATCAAACATTGGAAATTCTGGATTCTACAATAATCGTGCTGGTTCAGGTGGAGCAGTTTATAATTCAGATGGTAAAAAATATTCTTATGTTTATGATCATTCATTTTTTGAAAACAATGGAAACAGTAATATAAATAGTTATGGTGGAGCTGTAACATTAAATAATGCTAACTATCAATTTACAGAAACTTACTTTGGAAATAATAGTGCAAGTAAAGGAGCAGCAATATATCTTGGTGAAAACTCTCAAGTATATTTAAAGGATGATATTTTTAGATTTAATAAATTTAATAACGATTCTCACTTTTTTGACTCTTATGGTGGGACAATATATAGTGTGGATAGTGGAAGGATAGATATGGTGAGAACGAAATTATCAAACAATTCTGCGAATTTTGGCGGCTCAATATTTTCTCTTGGAACTTTACAGGTATATGACTCTTCTTTCACGAATAATACTGCTTCATCAGATGGAGGTTCAGTATATTCATCAGGTCAGTTAAACATGACTAATTCATCATGTGTAAACAACACGGCTTCAGGTGATGGTGGTGCTATATATAAAGGTAAAAAAATTAATGGTCTAAAAATAGATACTTCAAATTTCACTGGTAATAAAGGTAGTGATGGTGGAGCAATATACAATGACTTTTCAAAAGATGGGATAATTAATAATTCTAACTTTTATAGTAATAGTGCTACTAATGGAGGAGTTTTATATAATACAGGATCTCATTTCAATATTTCAAACTCTCATTTCAATAATAATTTGGGAAGAGAAGGGAATGTGTTCTGGTTTAAAGCTATGCTCATTTATTTAATTGATTCATATATAAATGACAATCAAATAGAGCATAATACAAGTGACATGCATGTATTTGATAGTGAATATTACAATAAATACATTTACATAACATATAATTAAGTTGATTAAGTAAAAAAAGAAGAGAGACTGTAAAAAAGTGTGAAGGCTTTAGATCG
>JAISTD010000171.1 GCA_031272765.1 Candidatus Methanovirga australis
TAAAAAATATGATTTTTCATTTTTTGCAATATTGAAGATGTCTTTTGTTTTATCCACATAAAGATAATTGTTGTCTCTCAGTTTTCTGAAGGATTGTATGCTTATTGGCAGTTCCTGTAATTTTTTTCCCATTTAAAATCCTCAATTATTTGTTAATAATATATTCTGTTTTTATTTTATATATAAAATTCAAACTTTTAAAAAATTGATTAAAAATAGTAGCATTATCCAAATTTTTGCTTGTTAGAAAATTGTTATTTATGGCGATTTTTATGATTTGTTGCAAATTTTATTTTTAAAGGGTTAGAGAAAATTTCTATTTTTTTCCTTCCTGTTTTATTTTTATTATTTTTACTTTTTGATATTTTTAAAATATAAATATTTTTATATTAAAATTTCAAATTATTATAAATTCGTTCATTTCACTAATAAATAGATATTTTTTAATTAAATTTATTTAAATTTTATTTTATAAGTTTGATATTTATTTAATTTTGATAACAAACTCTCTCTTTAGTTTATTGTTAATGAATTTCTCGTTTAGCTCGAAATAAAAAACGGAAATTAAAATTTCCTAAATTTCCTTTGGAAATATTGATTAAAAATAGTTTCTTATTATTTTTGATTAAACTTTTCTTATCTTTAGTGAGTTAGGGAATAAAGTTCCCGTTGTTGAAGACAACTTAGGAAAATCTCTGATTTTCCGTTTATTTCGAACAAAGTGAAAAATTTAAGGAATGAAATTCCAGTTGTTTCGAACAAAGTGAGAGATTTAGGGAATAAAATTTCCGTTTATTCTCAAGCGAAGCATGAGAATTTAGAAAAATCTTTGATTTTTCGTTTTAAAAAAGTTTGGCTTCTAAAATCTTCACAGTTGAGATTTTTTTTGATGACCTGTGCATAATACTGGTTAGGTAGGCTGTATCAATGAGTCATACTCTCCTTCCAGACTCTAAAACCTAAGTAAACTGTCTAATCAATATATCGAACAAAGATTATTAGCTTTCAATTACTCCAGACTTTGTTAATACTTTCTCAAAATAGTAAACCATTATTATAAATCTTTACACAATATAACATGTAAAAGTCATTAACACTCAACATGTTTGGAGGGTGTGAATAATCGACACCTTTATATACTACTACCTAATATAGGTTAATTATGGGAGTTTCAATATTTTATAAAATCTTTATCAAAATATGTTATTTTTGAGAGGTTAATAGAAACTCTCTATATTCATACCTACATAAATTTTTTAATCTAATTATATTTGGATTTTAGTTTTTTTTGGTGAGTGTGAAAGAATAACGAAGAGGTGAATTATAATTGGTGTTTTAGTTAAAATACGGTGTAAACTTGTTAAAACTGTGGCTAAGCTCATGTTGATGGTGAGTGGAAAAGATAAGACTGTTGAAAAACTTAGAACAGGAGGATATGATAAAATTGCTAAGTGGATTGAAGATAGTTATGATTAAAGAGAAATTGAAGAGTAAAATTCTTGTGATATTGTATTTTGTGTTGATGGGAATTGTGTATTTAACTACCTTTTTTGGGGCGTGTCCAATATGTCCTTAAAAGATGCGAAAATTTTGGATACTACTATGGATCAGGTAGTTAAGTTGATAGGAATTGGTGCATTGTTGCCAGTATTCCTTAATTATGTTGTTTCAATGGTTGAGAAAGTTTTGAATGTGAAAAAGTTTGAGTATCACTTGTCAGGATTTTTGGTGCTGTTGATTTTTGGCTTAGTTTTCTATGGGGTGTATTTTGCATCTAATAGATTATTTAAAGAAGATAAATTAAAAAGCATCTTATTTACTTTATCTGTTTTATTGTTGTTTATTATTGTGTTTAATAAAATGATTTTGCAGATGCTTGTTTGTAAAACCTGTGGAGGTTGAATATAATGAAAAATGAAATGAAAGGTTTATTTATAATTGGATTGATACTGACTTCAATAGTTGGTAGTAGTTTTGCATTTAATTATGCAAATATGAGTAATAATCAGTCAAGTTACTTTGATGGAGTTTTAGCAGATTCAAAGAATTTTGAATATATTTGTCCAAGTAAAACTGGAGCTTTAGTAGATGTTTTGGATAGTAATCCTTGTGATAATCCTGTAACCATATATAATTTTAGTGCTGCTAATAATGAAAGTTTTTTAAAGATCATTAACGATAATCTTAAAGAAAAAGCTGCAAATAATTCTAATTTATCTGATCTTGAAGTTGTAGGATTTAATTTCATACCAATTAATAGTGATTATTTTAATGTTACAATTGATGAAAATAATATTGTTAAAGTGACTCAATTACAAGATGTAGGTGATAATGAGCAGGTAATGTTTTTAGCAGTGGATTTAGTGATTCGTAATAAGACTTCAGATAATCTCGTGAACACTGATTATAGTAGTTTCTTAGCTGATAAAAATCCTCATGTTCCAAATGTAAATAAAAAACTATTAAATCCACCTATATCTCTCATGTTGTCTGATGGGTTTTGTGGATATGCATGCAATGTTGCAACTGCTTTTTGTGCTGGAGCAATTGGTGAGGTAGAACTTTGTGCAATGTTAGGTATTGGAGGATTGGTATGTGTAGCATTTGTAGCAATTGCTTGTGTTACAGCTGGTGCTGGATGTTATGGGCTATGTAAAGGGATTCCAGGCCCATTTTAATTGAATGAATTTATAAAATTGCAAGAAAAAAGGCGATAAAATGGAAAGGATGAATGATAATCTTTTATTACGGTCTATTTTTCAGGTTAAAGAAATTTTAGCAGGTTTAATCATAACAACATTTATTTTTGTATTTTTTATTTGTTTGGAAGAATTTTCTGGAAAAAGTATGAATAATATTAGTTTAGTAATAGACTACTTCCAAGTTAGTCTTTTATTTATCATGATATTTATAATCGTATTCTCAAAGGAGATATACATATTTTCAAAGGAAAATAAAATAAAAATGGATGATAAAATTACTTGGGTGGGATATTTTATGGTTGCAATCGCATATGCAACTATTATCTCATTAATTCGGTTTATATACGGCTGTTAAATTATTAATTTTAAAATAGCTTCCTAAAGCAATGCTGTGAACTTAAGATTTAAATTTCTAAATTTTAAAAATTTAAGTTAATATTTTTATAATTTAAAAAATTTGAAGAATTAATAACAAACAAATTTTTAATAAAATTTATTAACTTGACAGCAGTGCTTCCTATAACTTGACAGCAGTGCTTCCTAAAGCTATTATTTCTTTTTTAGATGAAATTAAATCATGTTTTCATAATGTCAATTTAAAGGAGGTTGAATTATGTTTTTGAATAAGAGTAAATTGATAGCAATATTTGCATTGTTTTTAATGGTTGGTGCAGTTCATGGTGTAAATTTTGATGGGTTTAATCATATTGGTTTATTCCATTCAATTGGTTTTGATGAATTGGTTTTTGATGAAGTTATTATAAACCCGACAAATGGGACAATAGCTGATGCCTTAAAAATTAGTGATCATGTTTTATTAATGCCAGGTACTTATACTGGAGAAGATAATACAAATATTAATATAAGTGGAAATAAGTATATTCGTGCAATTGATCCAGAAACGGTTGTAATTGATGGAAAAGGAAATAAACTTTTTAATGTCAATGAAAACTCAAGTTTAAATTTAACTAATCTTGTATTAACTGGAGGAAACGATAGTACTGGAAATGGAGGTGTAATTTATAGTAATGGTTCATTAAATATTAAAGGGTGTAATATTCAGAATAATACAGCTAACATGGGTGGAAGTATTTATATTAATAGTGAAGATAATACAAATACATTTAATTTTGTTAATACTAAAATAATTAGTAATCAAGCGATATTTGGTGCTGCTGTATATATTGATGGATGTAATGGAGTAGTAGAAAACACTACATTTGAAAACAATGGTAATCTTGATCCAAAATCACCTGTACTTGGTGCAGGTTTAGTAATAAATGGAACTTTTAATATTATTATAAATAATTCTACTTTCAAAGATAATCAAGGATATATTGGCAGTGGATTACTAATTCAAGGATCATCATATAATAAAACTGAAGACTCAAAATCAAAAGCCATTGTAAATGCTTCTTTATTCCAAAATAATGAAGTAATTCGAGATGGAAGTGGATTAACTGGATTATATGCTGATATTTCTATTGAAAATAGTAAATTTTACAATAATAAGATAGATGAAAGATATGATGAGTATAATTTTTCTAATGGAGCTGGAGTATATAATTGTTATTGTAATTTAAATATTAAGAATTCTGAGTTTAGGAGTAATAGTGCTTTGTATGGCTCTGGATTCTGTAGTGAAAATGGTACTAGTATAATTGAAGATTGTAGTTTTGTAGATAATGTTGCAAGAGGATATGGTGCAGGTATGGTAGTCTTAAACGGGAATTTAGATGTTAAAAATAGTAATTTTGTGAATAATTCTGCTAATATGGATACAAGCATTGATGATAATAATGGAGGTGGAATATACTTATTCAATGGAAATATTAATGTTGATAACTCTACTTTTAAAAATAATCATGCTAACCATGGTGCTGGATTGGATACCAGGTTTGCTAATGTGAATATTAAAAATTCATTGTTTAATGGTAATAATGCTGTTTATGGTGGAGGTTTGTATTCTCGTGAAGGAACTATAAATATGAGTAATTCTACATTGTCTGATAATAATGTTAGTATGAATGGTGGAGGAGTTTATAACTTGAATGGTTCTACTACTATTGATAACTGTAATATATCATCTAATGTTGCTGTTGATAATGGTGGTGGTTTAGATGCCAAATATGGTAGCTATGTTGTAAAAAATTCTTTAATAAGTCGTAATACTGGTAAGGATGGTGCTGGTGCTTATGTTCATTTGGGTAATCTAAATATTACTTCATCCAATGTGTCAGATAATAGTGGTGAGTATGGTGCTGGTTTGTGTTGTGAGGATGGAAACCTTAATTTATTAAGTTCCAATGTATCTTCTAATCGTGCTTCACTTAATGCTGCTGGAGCATACAATATAAATGGTACAGTCACTATTGATAATTCTACCTTTGAAGCTAATGTTGCTGGTGATAATGGTGGTGGATTGGATACAAGGCATGGTAACTCCTATATAGTTAATTCTAAGTTTATTAAAAATAATGCATCACAAGGAGGTGGATTCTACACTCGAGACGGTGATGTAACTATAAATAATACAGTACTCTCAGATAATGTGGTTACAGGCAATGGTGGAGCTATATACAATAAAGGTAGCTTGAACCTTAATAATTGTGAATTAAACGGTAATAATATTGGTGATGATGGAGGTGCCATTCATAATTCTGCTGGTAATTTGACTATAAATAATAGTGTTTTGAATTTTAACTCTGCAATTCCAGGATTAGGAAACTATGGTCAGCATGGTTGTGGTGGAGCAATTGATAATTTTAA
>JAISTD010000204.1 GCA_031272765.1 Candidatus Methanovirga australis
TTTAAAGAAGTTATATAAGATTATTGAAAGTATTGAAATTTATTTAGACCTCCAAAGAGTTAAATGGGAACAAAATCACGGAAAAAATATCACACCCATCGAATTTTTTACATAGTCAATATTATAAAATTTCGAAGAAATACTATATTCGTCTAAAAATTTCATATAAAAAAAATCTTTATATTTTTAAAAATCATTACTAAATTAATCTGTCTTGACAATAGGTTATTATTGAATGATGATGTATTAAACTTTTCGGTGCATGTGATTAAAAATTTATTAAATTTGAATCCAGCTCCTAATGCAATATAAAACGATGACCCATTATAATCTGGATTTATGATATTAAAGGATAAATATTACATTTTAGCAGGAAAATATATCCTGGACTTATATTAACATACCACGACAAGTGCTCAGCAAACAGTAATTTGGACATTTAAACAATGTTAAAGCAGATCAATAGGAATAACAGAATAAAAATAGGATTTAATGACAGTACCATAATTTTTTTTTGAAACATAACAGCTCATGAAAATTCACGAACTGCATTAAAATCGTGAAAATCTTCAGAACTATCCCAAAAATTAACAAGACTAAAACTACAAATATATAAAACAAATACACAAGATGAAAAATTGATAAAAAGAGAAATGAAATAATGTAAGAAAAAACTCCACCCTATAATTTCATTGAATTCAAATATTATGAAATGAAACAATATAATAAAAAACTCCCCACTTTTTTACAGGCTCCATTTATGAGATTGTCAAAAAGTGTGGAGATTTCCATGAAATCCAGTTTTTATATAAAAAAGTCATGAAAATTGAAAAACCTCCACAAAAATTTACAACCTCGCTTACAAAAATTCATCTACGGAGCATGACTCCGTAGTATTCTCTTTGTGTTTCCTGAAATAAAAATAGTAATATCTAAAAACAAAAGTATAGTATCATCCAAATGTACTATTAAATTTTAAGAAATCTTCCTTTTCTATTTTCAACAATGATTTCTGCATTTACTAGTGGGATCGTTACAACATCTTGGGGAGAAAAAGGACCATATATTTTATTATCAACACCTATAATAGAAGGCATATTATCAAAAAAAAGTACTGTTCCAATGATAATAGGATCATCAATCTTATTCGTTTTAGGATTATTTGGAAACTTTTCTTCATCATGCAAAACAGGGAAATCCTCATTAAGATCCTGTTTATTTAAAACATCTTTACTTCCTGAATCAAATTTAGGATCTTCATTTTTTGTAGAATTAGTATTTATTCCATTACCAATTGTTTGATCATTACTTTTAGATATTAAGTCATTATTATCTTTAATATTATTTAAAGAAGATTTATTGTCTTCTAAAGTATCAACTTTTGATTTTAATATCTGACTATTAATATCTTCTCTTTTTTCATCCTCAATTACTTCAGCCTTTTTAATTTTTTCAAGTTCCAATGAAATTTTAGTATCTTCTTCTTTGTTATTCTCTGGAATATCTGAATCTACTAAACTATCAAGTTCTATATTTTCATTGATTGCATCAGTAGATATCCTTTCACGATGAACTTTTAAGGTTTCAATTATTGAAAAGTATAATTTTTCTTCTTCAGAAGTTAAATTAAGAGGAGTCGTGTCTAAAAAATCGAATTGAGGTTTTCCTGAAAAAAGATGATATGAACGATGGATATTCATTATAGCAGTATTAGCTATTTTATGCTCTCTTTTTTCATAGATTTCAGTGATCACTGCTATGGATTTCTTAAGCATGTGATTTTCTTCTGAAAAAGGATCATCAGCAACACTATCTTTCAAATCATCAATAAATTTCCTTACTTGCTTATAAAAATCATTTCTTACTCTTGATAATGAGCTATTTCCACGTTCTTTTTTTTGAATTGCTCTTAGTTTCTGAAAAAAATCCTCCAATTTAATGCCTCGTAGAAAAAAAATGTGTTAAATTTAAAAGAAATTAATCTTTAAAAGATTTAAAATAAAAAAAATTTTAAATGTTTAATCTTCATCTTCCATTCTTGGAGCAAGTAAAAAGCTTAGCTCTCCATCTTCAGTAACCATTTTAAGCTTAAGGGTTAAAGGCATGCTATTTCCAAGCTTAATACTGGTTATATCAGAAAATTTATCTGCTTTAAGCATTTCACGTATTTTATCCAATGAATAAGTCGATTTAACAGATTCATTCACTTTTTCTCCATGGATATATTCAATTTTCGCGTCTCCAAACTCACCATCAGCAGATATTTTAAATTTTTCACTATCAACACTGAAAGATATTTTATCAGAGAATATATCAACATCAGCAATAGAATCTTTCAATAGAGAAAATGGTATTTCAAATTCTGTTGGATATTCTACTTCAGGTGGAGTAGGCGGTTCATCTTCAATATCTATAAGCCTAATTTTAAATCTACGTTTTGCTGCACCAACAAATACTAAAATAAGATTGCCTTCATCAAGAGACATTAAAACTCTATCATCACTTTTAGAACGTCTTAAAACTTTCATTAACTCATCAGTATCAACATTAATCTTTTCATCTTTATCACAAACAAATTCATCAAATACACTTGATTTTAGTTCTAAATGAATGAATGTCACATGTCCACGGTCTAATGCATCTAACTTAAGACCTTCTACATTAGTTTGAATCTGAACTTCATCAACAATAGATGAAATAGCTTCAAAACTTGTCTTCAATATATTTGGATCGTTTAATTCAGCTTTAAACATCACAAAACACCTTAATCTGAATTCACAATTAATTAATATAATGTTAATATTAAAAGGTAAATATTATTTTATATTATATTTAATATTTAATAATAAAATATTATATATTAAATTTTAGTTTTTATTATATTTATATTGAACCAAAATACTAAATAAATAAATCATTTATTATCACATCTAAATTCACAAAGTACATTTTTCCTATTAAATGATATTGCAAGAAGTAGGACATTATTCTTCAAGAGTATTTTCTCTTATTTGACTGAATCTTTATCAAGTGTTTTTCTTAGTTGGAGACTCAGACTTACTTTCTGAGTATTTTATTTCAACAACAAATATTATTCATAATTTTTATTGTTGAGTCTATCTCCCAATATTTGATTCTTGAAGAGTTGATAACTTGTAAGAATTTTCAATCAAAGATTTTTGTAAATTTATTAATTTATTTAAAAATATTATAGTCATTATGGAAAAGTTTAGACAAATAATCCATATTATTAAGTATTTCATTTTTATCGCCTATTTCTAAAATGAAGACTCCATCATAATTCTTTCCTTTAAAATTATCAACAATTTTTTTAAAATCTATTTTTCCTTTACCTAAAGCTAAATGTAAATCCTTATCTCCAAAATTATCTGATAAATGAACATGACTTACTAAATCAAAGTATAATTCCTCCTCTTTAAAGCCATTAGTAAAAGCATGCCCAATATCTAATGCCATCTTCATTTCAAGATCAGTTAATAAATCATTTAGTTCATGAACATCTTTATAAATGAAACCTTCATGATTTGGCATGTTTTCAATGACAGGAGTGACACCAAGTTCTCTACCATAATCTCTGCAAGCCTTTAAAGACTCCTTACTTCTGTTTAGAATTTTCTTCTCACAAGGCTCACCTAAAAAAGAAAATCCTCCTGGGTGAACAACAACAATATCTGCATCTAAGTCATTAGCTATTTCAATAGAATTTTTAATCTCTTGGATAGATGCTTTTTGAATTGTTCTATTTAAAGATGCTAAATTTATATCTGTCGTAGGAGAATGAATTGAATATTTTAAATTAAATGATTTTAATAATTCTCTATCAAGTCTATTGTTTGGATACTCAGTGGATAATTCAAAATATTTAATATTTAAATTCTCTACAAATTCCAAACTTTTTATTATGTCTCCGTCATAAACTGTAAGAGAAGAAACACCAATTTTCATAATGTCACCATATAATTAAAGTATGTTATAATCATGAATGAATAATGTAAAATATAGATTGTTAGTCTATCAAATCTTAATTTAATATTTTCTTGTTTATTTTAATTTGATGAAAATATTTATTTGATTAACCTCAATCATTTTTTTTGACTATGAAAAATTAAATCCAACAATACAAAGACTACTTCTGGTTTATTGATTAGATTTTTTCATCGAACTGCTCAATAATATGACTTACTATACAATTTTATAGGCAGGAGATAATCTTTCTAAACTAACTTATTTTACAGCATAATATATTATATATGAAGATACCATCAAAAATAATATTACAAATATATACAGGGAACTTACAAAATTTGCCTTGAGTTTATTATTTAGAACCTTAGACATAAATCTACTGGATAGATAGTTAGACAGCTTAGTATTATAAAAAAGTAGCAAAAATAATGGAATAATTGGTATGAAATATCTCCCTTGTACTCCTACAATCTTTGTATATCCAATAGGAGTATAAGAAATGAATTCAAAAAGAAATACTAAAAATGAAACCATTGAAAAAATAAATAAAGGAATTAATTTCTGTTTAAAAGACAATTTATACTTAAAATTATCTAACAAAGAAACAAGTACTAAAAATATACAAAATAAAACAGCCAATGAAAATGGTAAAGAAGAATATGGATATCTGAAAAATCCAACAAATTGTGTGATATAACAATTCATAAAATCACATATCAAAGTATTTATTAAAATCGTTGGAAGATTTAATGGATTTGAAAGAATAAAATGAATATTATACTCTGGAGAAGTTAATAAACCATCCAATATAGGAGCATGATATAAGTGTTTAAATAAGTGATTCCAATAGATTGTTGTGATTAAAGAGGGTAATAATATGATAAAGAATGAAATTAGTCTATTAAATCTTTTTTCAAATTTTTCTTTAGGAATCATGAAAATCAGCAATGTAGCTATTGCATAGGCTTGTTTTGAAAAAGATAAAGCAAAAACTAAAATTAGTGAAATGAGAATATCTTTATTAGAAATTTTATCTTTAACCAAAGCTAAACACAAAAAGAAACTTATTGTTAAAAAACAAAGCCCTAAATTCAAGCTATCCGCAGACAAAGAAGCAGCTTGATAAAGAGTCATAGGCATCAAAGCAACCAAAAACAAAACATACTTATGAACAGGAATAATCTTAATTGCAAAATAAACAAGAACTATGTAAATTAAAAGATTAATTAAACGACCCAAATACATCAAAAACAAAGGAGAAGAATTAGACAAACTCCCTAAAAAAATCACAGCTCCACTTGCCAAATAAGGTAAAGGAGGGTAAATTGCAATATTAGAAACATTTACATTATATGTTTCATTAATATTTAATGGTTGTTGTAAGTAAGAATAAATCTTAGTGAAATTTGTTGGCTCAGTTAATGTGAAAACAGCGGATAAAATGACTATACTCATAGGCATTTGGATGATTTGACTTTGAGGAATTAAATGACCTTGACTAACATCAAAAGCTTTATAAAAATGAGGACATTCATCCGATACTGCAAGAGGCTGATTAATAACTACAAACACCAATCCAAAAATTAATGCCAAAATTACAAAGACTATTTCGGGTTTATTGATTAAACTTATTCTCATAAAAACAACCATATAATGAATTATTAAATCTTATAGATTATAATAACATTTTTTTTTTTTACAAAATGAATTATTGATGTAATTTAATTAATATTTAAATTTATCATATCATTATTCTTATTTTTTAAAAATATTATTTATACTCGTTTTGTAATTAAAATTAATAATTTAATAAATTATTAAAAATATAAAAAAAATTTATAAAACTGGTAAAATATTATATATTTAAAAAACTTCAAATCATCTTTTTAACTTCTTTAAGAATATCTTTAGCATATATTGAAGAGAAGATTATTCCTAAAATATTAACCATACCAAAAGTTATGAATCTATCAAGTAGAGTTATAGTTCCAGCTAATGTTTTAGGAACATTGAAAAGGGAAAAAAGAGCTATTTGAGATAATTCAATTGAACCTATTCCTCCAGGTATAAGTGAAATAATACCAATCATATTGGACAATAAATATAAAACAGTTATAACAATAAAACTTAATTCAAAATTAAATGCTTTGAATAAAACATATAAACGAAAACATTCAAATAACCAAGAAATTATAGATAAAATCAGTAGAATAATGAAATTTTTAAAGTTAGTGAAAGATGTGGAATGTTGAACCATGTTTTTCAATCCATTTGAAACATTAATATGAATATTTTCCACTTTTCTACTATTTAGTCTTAGTTTAAGAAGTACTTTACGAATTTTATCAAGAAGCCATAAACCTGATTCTTCCCTATAGTTCAACAAGTAAATAAATAAAACTACAATCGTGTTTAATATTCCTCCTATCAATGGAATTAAAGTATATGGGTAAGGAATGAAAAATATAGAACCTAACAACAAACAGCTTGTCACTGATAAATCAAAGAACCTCTCTGTTACAGCAGCGGACAAACCCTTTGAAACAGGTATTTTATTAATCTCAGCTCCAGCCATAGCACTTAAAGCCTCTCCACCAGCTTTCATTGGTGTGAAATTTCCTGCAAATAATCCAATGGTCTTAACAATGAAATTTTTCCTAATTTTGTATGGTTGATCTATTATAAAACCCCATCTTAACGCTCTAAGAGAAATGATAAATATATGAACAAAACAAGCTAAAAGGATGTAATATATATTGGCTTCATGCAAATCTTTGATTATTTCAATAGGATTAATCCACAAAATCAATAATATAATTAAAATAAAACCAGCGAAAAGAAAGTAATTTTTTTTCATTAGAAAGTTATCCTTGTTAAATATTAAAATTATAAATTTTAATAATAATTTGTTTTAAATATCTTTAATCAATTATGATTCCTCAATGTTCCTGAAAGTAATTTTACGGTTGGAAGATTTTCATATCCCCTTACTAAAGTAGGAAGCTTTAAAAATCACTTAAGATAAATTACCAAAATCAGTTCTAAACAAATTAAATATTTTTATATTAATAATGTTATATATTATACTAAATTATATAATTTACTATATATGATTTTTAATATTATGATTTTTAAATTTTTTGTTTAATAATCAGAGTAAAAATAGAATAATAACAATATCTATCATTTAATCAATCATTTTTCTCTTAAAACAGTTCATACTTGGCTAAAAGTTTTAATTTATCTAAATTAACAAAGAGAATATTATGGAGTCATACTCCATAGATGAATTTTTTGTAATTTCAAATACTAATATTTATTTCAGGAACTGTTAAATAAAGAAAACTATAGTATGATAAAATTCATACTATAAACTATGAATATAAAATATAAAAAAAAACTCAACATTCTGTATATATCATTAAATTTTCATTTAGTATTAGTGATTAAATATTAGAAAAAAAGTTTTAACAGAACCTATAATGACAAAATTAAAAGAAATATTCATAGATCTTGGAAATAATCATATAATGTAGAATTTAGAAGAAATTAATTTTGAAGAAGATCATATACATTTTCTAATACCAACTAATCCTGATTGTAATAATGCAGAGATTTGTTCAAATGTATAAAATCAGCAAGTAGTAGATTAATTAAAAATGAATATCTGGAAATAAAAGATAAATTATATAATTCAGCATTTCTGGAAATATAGGATACTTTGTAAACCAGTGCATGGAAGTGTTAATATTGAAACAATCAAAAAATATGTTGAAAATCAAAGAAGTGAATAAATCACAAGAATTTCTCTTAAAACCAACAAAAGAACAAGAAAAAATACTATATCAAACCTTTGGAATAGAAAGATATATGTTCAATTTTTTGAAAGGGTTGGATGATTTTACATATAAATATCATTGCTATGGTAATTCTATTGATTGTAATAGCTAATCATAAATCTACTAATAAAATTAATAGTTTAAAACGATTGATAGTGTTAAAAATATCATTAGTTTTGGTAATGATGGAATATCCACAAGTATTCAAAGAATATCGCATAATTTCAAATATGGAATGGAGAAGAGATCCTAAGTTTCTAAAACAAAAAGCTGAAAAATTGAATGAAATGAAAAAGAATGGAGCACAGATAAGTAAAATAGAATATATTTCAGCTGAATATGGTAAACCTAATTGAAAAAGTAAAAAGAATCCTGTACAGTCATGTTACATTAATAATCAGAATTTAAAACCTAACTATTTTGAGCAAACTATTAATGTAACTAAATGTGATAGAGTTAAAACACGAAATTTTTAGCTAAAACTACAAGTGATAGCCATTGGTATGAAATCAAAAGACAATTAGAATACAAATCAGAATGGTATGGTAAACATTTTGAGGTTGTTAATGAATCATATACTTCTAAAACCTGTAGTAAGTGTGGTTATCAGAATGATAAAATGGATCTTAATGTTAGATCATGGACATGTCCTAAATGTAAAACTAATCATGATAGAGATATTAATGCAGCTATTAACATCCGAACTGTTGGTTCAACAGGGATTGCCTTTAGTAAAATTAACATAAGTTAGTGGATTAGGAATCTATGAACCCCATAGTCCATAGTAGTTCAATTACTCAATATATATCTAACCTTAAGAATAATTTTTTAATTCATTGTAGTTTTAATAACTGTTAAAACAGGTAAGAGTGCCAAAAATCCTATTGTTAAAACAATTAGTATATTATCTACTTTTTCAATTCTTCTTATCTCATTATTTATCCCAAATGTAAAAGGCAATAATGGGATCAATGGCATGAAATATCTTAACTGCACCATCCATATGTTATTAATTGAACCTACTGGTGTCCAAGAGAGAAGTAAAGTAATATATGTCCCAATGAATATTAGATAAGCTATTAAAAAAGATCCTATCCTTGATTTTATATTAATCAGTGATTTATGAGGATATAAAAAGCATATCGCTGATAAAAACATTGGATAAATAGTATTAACTAATAATGAACCATAACCAGGGAAATTAAAAAACCCTGTAAATACTGCATTATTTGATAAAAGATCTTCAATATAATTCCCTATTTGTAATATACTAACAAAAAACTCAGAAAAATGATTTTTTATAAATGATATTTGTTCTGTTGAGTTAATGTTGTTTTTAATTAAGAAGTCTTCTCTCCAAGAATTTATCATATTTGGTGTTGCATAGCCATTAGTCCATAAAATTGCCAATATGCCTAATGTTATTATTCCAATAATATTAAAACAATAATATTTTTTGAACTTAAATTTTTTAGGGTGTATGAGAAGTATTAAAAATGATAAAGCAAAATAAGGAACTTTACACAAACCAATTAACAAACACAAGAAGAAGAAAATAAATATTTCTTTCATTTGAATTTGTTTATCAGAGGATTTATACATGTAAAAAAAGTAAGCTATAATGAGAATTCCTAAACCATTAATCATACTATCAATACTAATAGAAGCTGATTGATAAATGGTTAAAGGTATACATGATATTATAATTAATGGTACTTTAAGTATTGGTGATTTACGAATAGCTAAAGCTGACAATATAGCATAAAGTAATAAATTCAATAATCTTGGCATCCATAATAGCCATATAGTACTAAGATTGAATGTTTTAGCTATAATTATTCCTAAACTTTGAGGTAAATAACCATAAAATGGATTTTGAGCAAATGCAGATGGATCATGGTATGGTGTGTAATCAATTGGTAGTAAAGCATAAGGACTTGTAACATGTTTTTTACCATCATCAAGATGTAAGTTATTAACTGCTTTGATCGTTGTATATGTTCCTGTTTCTTGATCATAATTTGGTATTAATTCGCCTCTTGATGTTATTTCTGCTCGAATTAAATGTTCCCCTTCATCATGAACAGAAAGAATTGGAGTAATAAAACAAGTTAACACTCCAAAACATATTATTATTACAAATGTCACTCTATGTATTCTATTTTTCTCTTTATGATAATAAAGAATACAGATTATTCCTAAAAAAGACACCAATAATAGTATTAGAATATAGTTTGTTAGATGAGAATAATTATCGGCATTAAGCATTGATAAACTTAAAATGATAATAAATACTAAATACAAAGAAATATAATTTTTATTGTTAAAAATTGACTTGAAACTATTATAAAAGATTGTTAAATTCATTTTAGTCACCTTATTATACTTATTTTACCAATTACATATATGTCTGAAAGGAGTTTAATAATTTGAACAATATTATTGTCATTATGGCTATGTTTGCCAATATTAATTTAATTATATCTTTAAATTAAATTTGAATAATATATATTAAATATTAAAGTTTTACGATTTTATAAGAACCTTTTAGAAACACTAAATTAGAAAATTTCGTTAAGTTTCTCACTTTGTTCGAAACAAAAGTTCATCAAAAGTTTTATAAGTTAAAAAAAATCAATTTTTTACTATTTATAAAATTTTACAAAATGACTATATCTATAGTTTAACTTATAACAATAATATGATTTTATAATATGATTTCATAAACACTTAATTCACATAATGTAGTAAAGTCACATATCACTAATAACAACAGATTACTGTCATGATATTCCATGTTGCAATAAAACATATAACAATTGTCATTATAATACTGTCAATCTTTTCATTACTATTATTTTGGTTATTTATTCCAAATACAAAAGGTAAAAGTCCAATCAAAGGAATGAAATACCTGTTTTGTACACCTTCAATATGATAAAGTTGTCCTACTGGTGTCCAAGTCAATAATTGAATAATGTAAGTTCCAATGAATAGTATTCCAATCACTAAAAAACCACCAGTTCTACTTTTTAATTTAATAAATGTTTTCATTGGATATAAAAAGAATATTGAAACTAAAAATATAGGATAGGTTACATTGATTAATTTAGAACCCCAAAAATGATTAATATTACAAAAAAACAATCCATTGAATAAACCTGGAAGGTAGTTACCTATTTGTAAGATAATAATAATGAAATCGTTAACATGATCTCTAATAAATAATAGCTGTGCATTTAAATCAACACCATTTTTAATTAACAAATCTCCTCTATATGATTCATTGTATCGTGGAATTGCATAACCTTTGCTCCATAATATAGCTATTAATCCCAATATTATTATCCCAAGAATACAAAATAAGTAATATTTTTTATATTTAAACTTTTTAATATGCACAAGCAATATTAAAAATGATAAAGCAAAATAAGGAACTTTACACAATCCTATTAACAAACACAAAAAGAAAAAAAATAATATCTCTTTCATCTGAATTGATTTATCAGAAGCCTTAAACATGTAGAAAAAATAAGCAACAATGACTAAACCCAACCCATTAATTAAGCTATCTATACTCTGAGAAGCACCCAAATAAATGGATAATGGCAAACATGCAACTGCAATTAATGGCATTTTAAGTATTGGTGATTTACGAACTGCATAAGCAGATAAAAAAGCATATAATATTAAATTAAATATTCTGCCTAACCATAACATCCAAATAGTATTAAGATTTAAAATTTTGGCTAAAAACACACCAAATCCTGGAAATAAGTAAGCATAAAAAGGGTTCTGTGCAAAAGCACTGCCCACATTTGATGGAGAATAATTAATTCGACTTGTATCAACATCTGTATTAAAAATAGTTTTCATTTGTTGATCATCCACTAAATCTTTAACTGATTTGATTGTTGAATATGTTTTCATTTGAGAATCAAAAGTTGGTATCAATTCACCTCTTGATGTTAATTCTGCACGAACAAAATGCTCTGATTCATCAAAATTACTCCAAAGTGGAGTTATAAATGAAGCTACTAATCCAAAACACAATATAATTATAAATACTGATTTATGCAAGTTAATATCATTGCTCTCTCTCTCTCTCTCTCTCTCTATGATAATAAATTATGCAAAATATTCCTAAAATTGATGATGCCAACATGATTAAAATATAATTTATAGGATGAAGATAATCATCAAGATTTAGCATTGAAAAACTCATTATAAAAATAAATACTAAATACAAAGTTATATATCTTACTTTTTTCTTACTTTTTAAATTTATATTAAATTTTTCCATATCAAACCTAGTCCTACTTAGTTTCATGATATTCTTTTTCACTGTTTATATTCCAGATATTATCCTTATTTTTTATACCATTAATAATATTCTCAACAGAGATCATTGCAGTAAGCATAGAATGATCCATATTATTATAACGATGCATCCCATTCCTACCAATTAAAAATAAGTTTTCAAATTTGTCAGTGAAATTTCTTATAATATCAAAATCCTTGTAAGTTCCAAAATAAGCAGGATAAGCTTTTTTCTCTCGAATTAATACATTATCTAATACTTCTTTTTTATCGATTATATTTATACTCTCAAGTTCATCTATCGCAAAATCAATGAACTTCTTATCCTCCATAGCCCAGAGTTCATCTCCTTCATTGGCAAAATATTCTAAGCCAATCCAGATTTTTTCAGGATCTTTAATCATGTATGGACTCCAATTATTAAATATCTGTAGTCTACCTAATTTAACTTCTCTTTCTTGTATATATATCCAATTATCTGGAACAATATTATTTATACTTGGTCTTTTTGTGTAATTGTTTAACAACAACTTATTCAAAAGAAGACCAACTGTAAGGAAGTCTCGATACATTAAACCTTCAGCTGTTTCCTTCACCTTATCTGGAACATCACCCTTAATGGAGTTTATAAGATCCTTTACTGGTATTGTAGAAAAGAAATAATCTGCTTTTTTATTGTCTTTTTCTCCTGTTAACTCATCAGTGATTTCAATTTCAGATACAATCGAGTTTTCCGTTTTTATTCCTGTAACTTTTTTATTATAATGTATCTCACCACCATTTTCAACAATTATTTTTGCTACTTCTTCCCACATTTGTCCAGGACCATACTTAGGATAATAAAACTCAGATATTAAACTGGTTTCAACATTTTCCATATCTTGCTTTTTAAAACTGGATATTAAAGCATTTTTAAGAGTTTCCTTCACTGAAAGACCTTTAATCCTTTGATGTCCCCAATCAGCACCTATTCCATTGCAAGGAATCCCCCAAACTTTTTCTGTATAGTCTTTAAAAAATGTTTTATATAATTCCCGTCCAAATCTATTAATGAAGAAATCTTCAAGAGTTAATTCTTTTTTAATAGGAAACCCCATAGCTTTTAAATAGCTAAAGCCTATTCGTAACATTCTTAAAAATCCAAGATTTTTTATTGTGTTCATATTCAATGTGACTGGATAATCAAAAAATTTAGCAAGGAAAAATATTCTGGATAGTCTGTCTCGAAGAAGCATCACTCTATCTTCCTTTTCAGGATCTGGAGATGGAAATTCTTGATACTCATCTTGACTTAACTTTTTCATTTTATATTCTTTTGGATGATTTAAGTTTCTATGCAATATTTTATCATCAGATGCTGGTTTTCCTTGTAATGGAAGTACATTAAACCACCATTTCATGACCTTCTGATTTTTAGAGAAAAATCTGTGACCACCAATATCAATTCGATTATCTTTATATTCAATTGTCTTTGAAATACCACCAATCTTATCCGTGGTTTCATAGATTATTGGTTTAATATCTGTTTTGTCTAATAATTCATAAGCTACAGTTAAACCTGCAGGACCAGCACCCATAATAATAGCATACTTATCATTCATAATCATCACTAAATTTATAATACATCAAATAGAAAGTTTAAAAAATAGGATGTTGTAAAAAAAAGTCATTTAAATAAGGCATACCTTCTTACAAAAAAATTCCATAACAATACAAAGACTTGAGAAATAATTTTTGAGAACAGATAATATACAAGTAAAATCTCTGTAAAAAAATACATTATAAGATTGTTTAATCCTAAACCAACGATTCCAACTAATGTAAAAATCGCGAATTCATGAACTCGATTGTTAAGTTTTCTTTTATTGAAAACCCATATTAAACTTAAAATATAATTTACAATCAAACCAAATATAAACGAAATTGTAGCAGATAGAATATAAAATATCCCTAAATATTCAGTTAAAATGTATAAAAGCCCAAAATCTACTACAAAAGCAATACCACCAACAAAAATATATCTAAAAAATTGAACCGAAACATTATCTGTTCCATCTTTTAACAATTTACATATTAAATCCATCAAGATAACACCATTAATACAATCAAAAATCCTTTTTATAATTGTAAATTATTTAGTAAAAAAAGTTCAAAAAATCATCGGCTATGATTTCATTAAATTAGCTTTATTTAATCAATAGTATTTAAATGTATCTATTTTATAAACATCAACCCAGTTTTTTATGGAAATTATATGCAGACTCGATTATCTCATCAATATCATTGAATTTGGCTTTCCATTTTAAAATTTCCTCTGCTTTTTTATTATCAGCTATTAAAATAGCTGGATCTCCTTCACGCCTATCCTCAACAGTAGTTGGTATTTCACAACCTGTAACTTTTTCACAACTTTCTATAATTTCTTTCACCGAAAATCCTTTACCAATACCTAAATTAAAAACATCACTTTTCTGATTATTTAGGAATTCAAGACCTTTAAGATGAGCTATTGCTATATCATTAACATGAAGATAGTCTCTTATACAACTTCCATCAAATGTTGGATAATCATCTCCAAAAATAGCTATTTTCTCTCTTTTACCTAAAGCAGCATCTAAAACAATGGGAATTAAATGAGTTTCAGGGTTATGATTTTCTCCAATTTCAGCACTTAAATCTGCACCAGAAGCATTAAAATATCTGAGTGCAACATAATTGAAATCAGAACTTTTAGATTTTTCAGATAAAAGATTTTCAACCATTAATTTTGATTTACCATAAGGATTAATTGGTTTAAGAGATGATGTTTCTGATATTGGAATGGATTCAGGTTCTCCATAAACAGCTGCTGTTGAAGAGAAGATAAATTTATTCACATCAAATTTTTCCATTATATTTAAGAGGTTTCTGGTATATTGGAAGTTATTTGTATAATATTTTTGAGGAAATAGAGTTGATTCTTTAACAGAGGCTAAAGCAGCTAAATGTATTACTGCTTCTATATTATATTTTTTAAATAAGGAAACCAACAATTTTGTGTCTTTTAAATCTCCTCTAACAAATTCACCCCATTTAACCATTTCTTCATGCCCATTACTTAAATTATCCAAAACTATGGTCTGATAACCTTCATCATGCAATAATTTATTGACATGAGACCCAATATAACCTGCTGCTCCAGTGACTAAAATCAAAAATTCACCTAACTTCATATATTTATATCTTAATAAAAACTTGGAATTTAAAAATATTTGACATTCATAACAACAATGATAAAAAATCTACTATCACATATTTATAATTAACATTTAATGTTTACAAAAATTAATGATTTATATTTAAATCTAATAATATAAATAACAAACTTATTTTTATAAAATTAATTTTAATGATTTATTATATAAAAAATATATAATTTAAAAAATTGAATAATTCAAAAATGAAAATTAAGAATTATAATCAAGTTTAAAAAATTTAAGAATCATTTTTAATAAAATACTATAAAAAATCAGAGTACCCCACCATAAAAACATTATTATAATCTTAATCTTATTTTTAAGGATTTAACAATTTTATTATTTAAAAATATAAATCATAAGAGAAATATAGTAAATAATATAGAATATCTATTCTTTAATTTTAATTTATTTGAGTTTATTTGATATTTAAAGATATTTATTAAAATTAATCTATAAAATTTATTGATAAGATTAACAGATTAAAAATATTTTAATTGCTAAGAACCATATAAAATTATTAGAAATAATATATTAATAATAGGTGAAAAATGCCAATTTTATCTTTTGGAATCCAACACATAGACCTTATAACTGGGAAAAAAACAAGTACTATTCGAAAATTATGGAAAACTCCTTTAAAAAAGGGTGATAGATTACATTGTTATTGGAATTTGGTGTCTAAAGAAAAGAAAAAGATATTTGAAGCTGAAGTCGTGGGAACAAATATTATAGAATATAAAGATCTAAAAAACAATGATGAAATAGCTATTAAAGAGGGATATGGTAATGCTAAAGAAATGATAAAAGAATTTAAAAAAATGTATGTTGATAAATTGAAGGATAGTGACAAATTTCAGATCATACAATTTAAAAAATTGGATGTTAATAAGTGGGAAGGAGAAAAAATAGATGAAAAAGCTATGATAAGCCAAAGAGCAGACATTTTATTTGATAGTGGAAAGTATGATAAATCTGAACTCTGCTATTCCGCAGCTTTACGTTTTGATCCTAATGACATTTATCTTTTAAACAAAAAGGGAGATAATTTAAGCCGTTTAGGAAGATTTGAAGATGCTATTAAGTGTTATGATAAAGCTTTGTCTATTGAGAATAATAATGAGTATATTTGGAACAACAAAGCTATTGCTCTTTTAAATTATGGAAAACCAGAGAAAGCATTAAAAAGTAATGGTAAAGCCATGGATTTGAATTCGAAAAATCCATCCATACTATATTGGAGAGGTTTTATCCTTCAAATTTTAGGAAAGCTTGATGAAGCACTTGAAATCTATGATAATCTTATTAAAATTAATTCAGAAAATCCTGAGGTGTGGAACGCCAGAGGCAATCTTCTAACAGAAATGGATAGACACGAAGAAGCATTAGACTCTTATAATAAAGGATTAGAACATTGTTTTGATGAAGGAGATGTTGATCCAGTAACACAGAACAGGAAAGGGAATGCTCTTCTTGATCTTGGAAGATATGAAGAGGCTTTAGAAGCTTATGATGAGGCTATTCGTCTTGATAAGAATAATGAATGGTTTTGGCTAAATAAAGGGCTTGTTCTTTTAGAATTAAGAAGATTTAAGGAAGCGGATAACATATTCACTAAAGTGCTTTCAATAAACCCTGAAAACGATGATGCCCGAGTTTTAAGAGAAGAATGTTTAGAGAATATGTGAAATAATTTAAATCAAGCTATGAATATTGAATCATATGATTAAGTATATAGTTAAGTGAAAAATATAAAAAGAAAATTATTCAGCAACTATTATAAATTCTCCAACTTTTTCAACTCTTGAAAATGGAATGAGTAAATAATCTCCTTTTATTTTTGCTCCCTTAATATTGACATTTTTATCAGTGTCTGTTCTAATAACAATATCAACAATTTTTCCAGTTTTTTCATTGATTATTAACTCATCTAACTGACCAAGAATTCGTGCATTATTTGTAGCAACTCTATATCCTCTTACATCAGCCCACAATTTTTCTTCCCTATTTACATTCATATTTTCTTCCATTATTCCACCTTCTTTCATTATTCCCAAATATTTTATTTTTAACAATACATTTAATAATATTTACTTTATATTATATAAATATTTTATTTAATCATAAATTAGTTGTTTTAAAAATTAAAATATTGAATATATGGGAGTAAGGTATATTTATTTAAAATAATTTGAAATACTTTATAAAATAAGAAGGTAAGACAAAGAAAACATAGAAAAACAGGACACAATTATATTCTTCAATTTCATCCAATCAAAACACTATCTTTAAGAACATTTAATACAGTGATTTATTGCATAAATTTTCATGATTTTTTTTTTTGTGAGGATTCAAATATATAAACTGATCTGTTCAAATAGTGTGTTAAAAATAGATTTTTCATTATTTTTTTGGGGTCAAACTTTTCTTACATTTTTAGGTAAAATACTCAAAATAAACCATCTTTATTTAGATAACCTTTTCCGAATTCTTTTATATCTTCCACACCGCAATACGGGCATGAACAAACCTCTTTAGAATCCATCATTTGTCACCTCACTAAAAAAGAAAAATAATAGTGAGAAAAAATATTCTCACTTAACTATATTCAAAAATCTTATTCCCATTCAATTTCATGAAAACATGATCTTTACCAAATCATTATCATCACACGTGAATTCAACATACTTTTGATATCCAGTTGCTTGTACACTACCTATGCAACTAATAGCTAAAACACTTATTAGCATTAAACATGCTATTTTTTTAATATGATGCAATTTGATCACCATTTAAATATATTTTACCAGTATTATGTTTACCGAACTGATAAGTGTCAACTACTTTGAATTGACCAATACTTCCATCAGATTTGACTGGTAACCATCCACTATAGAATTCGGATGAACCATGCCCTGAATGTTCAACTCTAAATTTGAATTTACAGTCAGTCACATGTCTAGCTTCATCATGAATCTTGAAGTTAACAAGTAATGGTTTAGTTCTCCATACAGCTAAAAAATCAATATCTTGTACATAATCTCCATATCCATCTTTACCGTTTCCATAAACCCATTGTGAATTTTTTAAATCAGCATTATATACTTCACAATTTGATTGAACTTGAAATTCTTTAATAAATATATTTTCTCTAATAAATTTATTTGGCGATTTTTTGTTTATCTTAAATGATAATCATATCATAATACCAATAAACTTTCATCAGTAAAAATTTGGACATTGCCGTCAAACTGATTCATTAGCTAAAAGAATTCTTATTAGAATTCATTATTTAAAATCTTTATCGAAAATACTATAAACTAAACATTTTCTTTAACATTTTTATCATCCACAATTATTCATTTTATTTTAGGTTTTTTCAATTCATGATCTAATAACAAAGTTGGGACAAAATGATTACATGGATTTATCAATTTATATTTATCTAAAACCCAAAATGTTCTCGTATCCATCATTTTTTGATGATTTAACATATCGAACTATCTCCTATTATCCACTTACTAAATAGTGACTAATTGCTGAATCCACTAAAGAACTAAAATCACTTAAAGCATTAACCTATTATATGAGGTTATGCTCACATTTTCACCAACAGTGTAAGTGGAATCACTTCCACCACTAGCAGAAATAGTTATCTCACCAGTCTGACCACAAGAAATGTTCGTCCCAGCGATTAACTTAGTAACACCTGTATTCCTGATAGTATTAATATCATTTACAGTAGTCTATTACCATACTACAAATTAGTACATACAATATGTTCTATATAAAGGTTTCGATTTTCAGAGGTTATCAAAAAAGTGTGGAGTTTTTCATGAAAATTCATGTTTTTTATATATAGAAATCATGAAAATTGGAAAAAACTCCACAAAAATTTACAACCTCGATTTTCAAACCTAATATGAGAGTTTCCAATTAACATATCCATAATAAATAGCATTATTTCATAATAATCATTATATATAAAAGAATTTGAAACTCCAATAGAAATTAACTTTTATTTACAAATAAAACTGAAAAATAGCAAAAATTTATATTCACATAAATATACAAAATTATTGATTCCAAAATATCTTATCAGTAAAACTTTAGACAATGCCTGGCATGTTTTTTTATAAAATAAATTGTAATATAATTTGATTAAATTTAAATCTATTACATTATAAATTATTATTTTTTTAAAAATATAATGAAACCTTTTAAAACATGACACATTAGAAAATTTCATTTTTAAAAGCTTCCTCTAAATAAAAATTAACAATAATCATCATTAAAAAATTTTCTCAACCAGTAATGCTAAATGGTCTTTTTCATAAGGCTCAAGCTTAATTTTCTCCAAAATCTTAAATCCATTCTCTACCAATTTCTTCTCTTCTTCCTTAAAAACCTTTTTTGGATTTTTACTAACATCAATGCTACGAGACTTGATGGTGATTAATCCATTAGCTTTTTCTTTTAAAAATAAGTTAATATTATTCATAAATAATTCGCTTTGGTTTGGTTGGGCAACATCACAATATAAAAAGTCTACTTTTTCAACCAAATTCATATAGCTCTTTGGTTTATTAGCATCGGCTAAAATTGGAGCTATATTATCTCTATTATCAGCCAACCTTGTTAGTTTTCTCATAGTGATAGGTGAGAATTCAATGGCATATATTAATCCATTGTATACAATATCTGATATATGAGAAACTGTTGTTCCAGTTGATGCTCCAAGATACAAGATTTTATAATCCTTTGCAAGGTTTAAATTTGCTAATCCATTTAATAAAGCTCCTGCTAACTTGGATCTATAAGGATTCCAAAGTCTATACTCAACTTCAACTTCCTCTTCATCTACAATTTGATTTTCAACTATTAATTTCTCCCCATAAACTTTCAATCCTGGAGATAAATTTTTAGTAGCTATTTGCTCATCTTTAAAATAAATTTCCATTTTATCATCTAAAAATTCATTATGTAATGTTCCAATTTAATATTTTCTACTTTTTTTACTCTTTTTTCTATCTTTTCTCTTTATATTCTTAGTTTTGGATTTATGAGTCTTTAACTTCTTTTTTTTACTTGGTTTTTTTGGAAAAGGATTATCTTTTTTAATCTCCTCAACCTTTTCTATAAAATCTTCTTTAATCTTTTCATCAAGTTTACCATTAAAATAATCTTTTCTAACAGAAAGGGATATTTTTAAAGCAAGTGTTCTGGCTATTTTTCCACGAATCCACCATTTTGATGTTCTAACATCAGGATGTTGGAAAATTATACCATGTTTTGGAGGATCCTCACCAGTTTTTAAATGTCTAAATAGTGCTTTCTCAGCACCTAATATCTGTATAGTCCCAGAAGGATGAAGAGCTAATTTCTTTATACTGCCTACATGAGCAATTAATTTAGCTCCAAGTGATGATCCAACTAAATTTTTTAGATTTGGAGCTATTTTATCCATTTTAATATCAATATACTCTTCAATAGCTTTTCTTGATTCCTGTAAACTTTTTATAGATTTTCCAAAGTTTTTAATCGTTTCAAGGTCTTCAACTTCAATATCTGCTCCATTACTAACATCAATAGCTATTTCGTGCTCATCAAGATGATTCTCTATTATTTCATCTCTATCTCCAACATCAGCTATTAATTTAACATAAACTTCATTTCTATGAATTACCTCAAACTCTGGAAAATAAATCGCATACCATTCTCTTATTCTCTCAACAAGTTTACTAACACTTTCATCAATTTCATCAATAGCATTTATACTTTGAATAAGTAGTTTGTCTTCTTCTTGAGATGACTCCTTCATTTTTAATCTTGCTACTTTATTATAAGTATCAACAATACTTTTTTTTATTTCTTTTCCATCTTTAAAACCTATTTTTAGTAAAACTTTTTCTAAATTTTCCCTTAGATATTCTCCCCCAATGTTTATTGTGTTTAACTTAATTTCAAAGCTATTTGAATCAATGCCCAGATTATTATTTGAATCCTTATTTAGATTTTTATTTGGATTGTTACTTGAATTGTTATTTAAATCTTTACTTAAATTGTTGATTTTAGTTTTATAATCAGAAAGTTTTTTATTTGATTCAATATTAATTATTGAATAATCATTAGACAATCTATTTATAATATCTAATTCTTCTTCTAAAATTTCATTGTTTAAATTTTGTATTATTTTTAAATGAATTTCATCTTGATTTAAGACTTCATAATCAACTATTTCAAGATTTTTATCAAATGCTACAAATCCACCGATACAAAATGAGATATATGCTTCCATAATTATTACCATTACAGTTGTAGACTATATTATTATAGGCAAGGTAGCTTATAATCCAGATATTATAAAGTATATCATAGAATTAATGCTCTTAACCACTTAACTTAATTTTTTAAGTTCCATTGTTATGGTGTTTGACATTTTTTGCTCTCACTATTCAGCAAAGAATATCAGGGTTTTATTTGAATTAATTCCTTTAATCAACTTCGATTTCAAGCTATTATAAATGTTGGCTCAAAACAATCCACATAAGTACTCTGATCCAAAATTAAGTTGAATACCCTCATTTTGAACATATCTATTTGTTTAATATAAAAACCATATACCTAAAATATGAACAACATACCATATAAATATTAAGTTAACAGCATTGTATTTTTAAAGAACTATTTTATAATTAAGAAGTTGGTTTGCTTAAGTTGATAGTATTTGGAATTTTTATTATGTTGCTTGATTTTTCGATTTCTGATAGGTTATGTGTGATGATTATGATTGTTTTGTTGTTTTTGATTTTTTTAAGAACATTGTTCATAGTTTTTCTTGTTTCCTCGTCAATGGATTTCATTGCTTCATCCAACAATAAAATAGGCTTTTTGTTTATTAATGCTCTTGCTAAAGCTATTTTTTGCCTTTCACCACTGGATAATAGCTGTCCTGATTCACCAACATCATAATCATAACCATTTCCATTGTTTTTAATAAAATCCTCTAATTCAACTAAGTTACAAACCTCCTCAACATCACTTTTTTCAGCATTCAAATTACCCACAACAATGTTTTCATATATTGAACCCTTGAACAAGTAGGGGTTGGCGAATACGATTGATATGTGCTTGAATAAGTTTTTTTGTTCTATGTTGTTTATGTTTTGTCCATCGATGGTTATCTTTCCTTTATCTGGTGTTAGTATTCTGCAGATTAACTGCATTATTGTGCTTTTGCCTGTGCCATTATCCCCAACAAGATAATTTAAACCTTTATAAAATTGTTTATCAAAATCTTTTAGGATTATTTTCTCACCATAAGCAAAATCAACATCTTCAAAAGATATTGTCCCATCTTTGAAGTTTAATTTTTCGTTGCTTGTTTTTTCAATTTCCATATCCATTATTTCTTTTATTCTATCAATTTGGTGCGGAAGATTTGTACATGTTCCAGATAGATCTAATCTTTGCTTAAATCATTAAAAATTTAGTCTGACTATGTTATTCACAAAAATTTAACTCAAACTTATTTAATATTAATATCCTTCTTAAAATTTCTCCCCATTTACAATTCCCATTAATCTCACAATATTCCATGAATAATACCTCCTTTACAGAACATGCTAAACTTACAATCATCACATAATTCATCATTGAACTATCAACTTGATCTATCCTTTTTTATTTATTTACTGAGAATTTCTTCTACATTTTTAGAATTGATTTTTCCAAAAGAGAAATCATAATTATGAACACTGGATAGTACACATAATTTAACATTTAAAGACCATCCAAAACTTTTTTCTCATTTCAGCTGATGAAATCTTATATTATGTTATTCATCTGAAGAAAATTTAATCATTAAATTATATATTTTGTTAAAAAATGGAGATAATAATTTTATTTTATTATTAAATCTTTTTAATAATTGAACATCTCTTCTTATAAATCCTTTTAATATGAGTAAAACTGAAAAATATACAATTATGCCCAATAATAGTCCTATAATTGTTTGGAGATATAATGGAATGAATGTTTGGGAAGTTAATCCTAAAAGACATATTCCCATAACTGATGATGCAGTTAGCATTTTCAAATAGGGAAGTATAGAATTTTTGTGTTTTTTAACTTTTAGAAGAATTATCACACACGGAATTGTTATCATGATACTTGTTATAGTGGTTCCAATACCTGCTCCTTCAATCCCATAACGAGGAACTAATATGTATGTTAATATAACATTAAAAATAGCACCTAAAAATAATAAATACATTGGTATTCTTGGGTTCTTAATACCTTGAATAATGCTCGAAGATATTGAAAAAATTGTATAGAATCCCATACCAACAACTAATATACTTAATGTGGTAGCACCATGCATATATTCTAATTTATATGGTTGAATAGTTCCTATTATTTGTTTTGAAAGTAAAGCAATCCCTATGCACACAGGGATTATTATTATTAATATATATCTATATGATTCTGAAATATATTGATCTAAAAGATCATCATTTTTAGTAGCTTTAGCAGATGCTATTGCTGGTAATATAGTGGTTCCAATTGAGTTTGGAAGCATTAAAGGAATTCTTGCAAGTGTGTTAGCAAATTGGAAGTATGCACAATATGTTGGTGAAATTAAACTTGCTATGATTATGCTGGTTACAGTTAACAA
>JAISTD010000208.1 GCA_031272765.1 Candidatus Methanovirga australis
TTTATTATTGATAATTTTTCATTAGAATCGTATTTAGTGAAATTTCAACTGATTAATCCTTTGATTTCCTGAAAACTCATTTTTAAAATTTTACTAAATTATTTTGTCTTGACACTATGTTACATTAATATAATTTAGAGTATTATGATAAATTCACAAAACAGATAATAAAATCATAGAAATATATTAATAAATATTGATTAAAGAATCTTTAGTTGAAATAGGTTTTGAATTATCTTTTTTTGATAAACAATATTTAGGTATATCCTTCATTATTTTAACTAAAAGATCAGCCATTGAACGTGAAAAATTTTCTTTTATGACAATTCTTAAAACAGCAACATTTTCTGCATTAGATGGAAGGGTATATGCTGGAATAATCCATCCGTGCTCCCTAAGCATTTTTGAGATTTCAAATACCGATGTACAATCTAAAAATTCATCTTTTAACTTAATAGCTATTATTGGCAGGACTAATTCTTTGCTTAAAAAATCAAAAATTCCAATATTGTTTATTTTATCTAAAAGATATTGAGATGTTTCCATTAGATTTTCCATTATGCTCGTGTATCCTTTTATTCCTAACCGTAATAAATTATAATACTGAGCTAAAATCATACTACTTCCCTTAGAAAAATTTAAACTAAAAGTAGGCATCACTCCTCCAAGATAGTTCACATTGAAAACAAGATCTTCGCTTATATATTTAGAATCTTTAAATATAACCCATCCAATTCCAGGATAGACAAGTCCATACTTATGTCCAGAAACATTAATCGAGCGGACATGAGACAATCTAAAATCCCATTCAAAATCAGAGTTTATAAAAGGCATTACAAATCCTCCACTTGCAGCATCAACATGTATTGGAATGTCCCATCCTTTAACTATTTTTATATCTTCTAAAACTTTGTTAATCTCATTTATCTCATCAATTTGTCCTGTGAATGTTGTTCCAAGCACGACACCAATAGCTATTGTATTTTCATCAATATTTTCTTTTACCTTGTTTGCAGTTAAAATATAACAGTCTTCTTCCATTGGAACCATTCTAAGTTCAACATCAAAGTATTTTGCAAATTTTTTCCAAACAACATGAACATCAGCCCCCATAACGATATTTGGAAGAGCATTAGAGTTTTTATCCTTTCTATTTTCTCTCCAGTGCCATTTATGTGCAAGAAGAGCCAACATTATTGCTTCAGATGAACCTATCGTACTTGTCCCTGCGAAATTAGAATCTTCTGGAGCATTAAATAATTTCGCTAACATATTAACAATTCTGCTGTGAATAACACCAGTTTGAGGATATTCATCGTTATCAACGAAGTTTTTACCATTGTTTTCAGCTATTAACTTCTCTGCTTCATCCTCCATCCAAGTAGTGACAAAACTTGCTAAATTCAGATTTGGATTTCCATCAAGGTTTAATTCATCATGAATTAATCTATACGCTGCTTTAGATGGCATTCCATCCTCAGGTATTTCAAATTTAGGTGTAGGCTGAGAAAAATATCTGGTGCCATAAATATTAGTTGTGTACTCTTTGTTTTCTTTTTTTAAGTTTATATTATGTGATAACATATTTACTGCCCAAGTTTTTTAATTAATTTAATTGTTTTAGCATGAATTTTGTATAATATTTTAGTATAGTCGATAAAAGTCAATTTTATTATTATTTTTTGAATTTTACTATTTTTGAATTTTAAATTTTAATAGTCTAATTTTATTAATAATTAATATTAAAAAGTTGTACAATAAATAACACAAAAAATAAAGAGAATTAGATTAAATACAGAAATTATCATATATTGTCTGTTCTAAACTCTATTTTTTCTTCTTTATCTAATCCAACCACATTTCTAAACTCTTTAAGCTTTTTATCCTGATGTTTATGTTCAAGGAAACTGTAAACAGATTTATGCCGTGACCCATTGAGAATCATTTCAACAGCTTCTTTGGCAATTAAAACATTTTCAATATTTCCAATGATTGAAACAGTCTTACCGTAAACCACAAGTGAAACTTCTCCCATTTTAATAATAATGTCTCTGGTTTTCCCATCACGACCAATTATTCTTCCTTTATATCGTGATAATGCTTTTTTAGACTTACCAAGATAATCCGATAGTTTAATAACTTCTAAGTAAGTATCATCTTCATTTAGTTTAAAGGCTAGTTCTGGAGAAAAACCTCGTCCAATAGCTTTAACAATATTGTTAGTCTTCCACACCCCAAGAGGGTCTCCCATGTCTTCTTTTGGAGATATTGTAATTGTGCCTTCACTACTATCAATATCCAAAATTGTTTGGGTTAAATTCTCTATTTTTCTTTTTATATCGCCATTGGATCCTATTAAAACACCAACACGTTTTTGTGGAATTTTAAGATAATTTGTAGATACCAATATAATCACCTATTTATCATATTATCAATTTATTATAAAAATTATTATAAACTATTAAAAAATACTTACTCCATAGTATGTAGTGTAATTAGCCACAGTTAAAATTATTACTATAAAAGCAATGAGGAAAATATGACCCAAATAATAATATTTTTCTTTTATTCTAATTTTATTAAGTATGTTGAGGTTTATCAGCAAAAATATTAGTGGGACTAATGGTATGAAATATCTGGGTTGTATTCCACTTATAATAGCTGTATTACCTGAAAATCCTGGCATTCCCCAACTAGATGCCATTAAAAATATTGTTAAAAGCACTGTCAAAAATGTTAATAATGGAACTATTTTCCCTCTTAGATTTAGTTTATATTTATTGTATTCGAAAAGTGCAACAAGTATAATTACTACAAGAGACATCCAAGATAAAATATTAGAGTAATATATATGCCAACCGATTTGTCCTAATATTGATGGAATATATTGGGCAAGTAATGATTCTTTAAGAGTGTGAAGAACTTTGAGTAAGAATTCAGTAATAGAAAGATTTGTGCTAACAAGCCCACTCACACCAGAATAACCAATATTCATCTTTTCCATTGCAAGGGAGTATAATATTTCAACTATTACTGCTGGAGCGAAAATAGATATTAAAGATTTTAGCCATCCTTTAAAGTTCTTAAATCTTGATTTTGGAATCATGAAGAATAATAATGATAAACCAGCATAAATCTGCTTAGATAAGAGTAAAAATAGTGTTAATAGAGATATTATTAAAATATCTTTCTTTTTTATTTTTTCATTAATCCAAGCTATTTTGAAGAAATAACTTATGGTTAAAAATGAAGCAGCTATTGTTAAAGCATCAGCTGATAATGATGAACCTATAAAAAGTGTCGGCGGCATTAATCCAAGTAATAAGAGAAGATATTTCTTAGTTGGAATGATTTTAATCGCAAAATATATGAAGAAGGCATATAACAATAGATTAAAAAGTCTTCCAATGTACAATAACATTAAAGGTGAGCAGTTAAATAATTTGCCTATAAACATTCCAAAAGCTGAACCTATATACGAAGCAGGTGGATAAGGTGCTATTGCTGTTATATTTTGATCCACAGTACTTTCAGGGTTTAAAGGTCTAAAAATATAATCTCCTATTAAATTATGTGCCTTTGTATACTCTTCAGTGGAATCTCTTTGGAACCCTTTTTGGAAGGATTTATTTAATCTGAAATCATTTCCTCCTTGAGGAAAATTTCTATCATTTCCTGGGTTTGGTGTTTGACCTGGACTAAAACCATCTTTAGGAAAACCATATTGGGAATTTGAAACATCATACTGAGAAGTGTTTCCTTTATTTCTTATCATTGATATTTGACCTGGACTAAAGTTACCTTGGGGAAATGCTATTTTCATTTCCATTGCAGAGCTTGGTAATTTTATTATAGTGCTTGTTAAGATGTTACCCTCACTTATTGCATATGCCTTATCATAGTGCTCTGACTCATCTTGTACCTGAAATGGAGGATTTAGTACAAGAAATAGAAAACCAAAGAATAGTGCCAAAATCAAAAAAATATTTTCGACTTTAATATTTTTAAATTTTTTTTTATTTGGATATCTCATTTATTCACCAATAACTTCTCTTTCCAATAGTTTTTCTTTTAATAACTTTTTTTTAATACTATTTAAATATTTTATCATATTTTATATATTCCTTAATATCCTCGATAGATATTTTAACTTTCATTTTATTGAATTCTTTATGAATATTAAAAACATCCCTATCAAGAAGTTCACGAGCTATTGGATGATCTAAAACAACAGATTGTGAAACATCGATAATAACTGGGTATTCATCCTTATTTAAGATGTTAAAAAATGAAAGGTCGCCATGAATTAATTTAGCATCATGAATAAACTTTTTAAACTCAAACAGAATTTTATCTGCAAAATCCTCTGGATTCTCTGGTTTTTGATTTCTTAAAGGTTGAGAAGGATTTCCATCACAGTCTCCAATGAATTCTAAGAGAAGAATATTGTTTTCAGTTGTTATTGGTTTTGGAACAGAAACTTTGTTTCCATAGGCTCGATTAAGGTTTCTAAACTCTTTATTAACCCAAACATTAATCAATTGTCTTTTGTTATGTGACCTTACATTAAACCGAGGATCTCCCTGGATGTAGTATTGCATTTTTTTAAAGTCAGATGTAGATGTTCTATATATCTTAACTGCAACAAAGGTTGAATCATTCTTAATCCCTACTAATACATTTGCTTCTTTTCCTGTACTAATGGCTCCATTTAAAATATCCAAATATGACTGTTTTGATAATTTATAAAGATTTTTTAATGTTTGTTTGTCAAATATCTCACTACCTACTTTTAATTCATCATTATTTTTAATTCTTTTTGTAGACTCCATCTTTTCTAACTTAACATCTGCTTTGACAATTTTAGAATTCATAAAAATCTTGGTATAATCATCTTATAATTAATCATTTCGTGATTTTTATACTTTAATTAGATATTTAATTGTAGGTTAAATAGTGATTATTCTAACTCCATATAAAATGATACTTTCGAATTTCTATCAAATCCCATACTTTCGTAGAATTTATGAGCATCTAATCTATCAACACTACTTTGTAGAGCCATATATTGACAATTTTTACTTTTCCCATATTCAATGACTCTATTCATAACAGCTTTTCCCAGACCTAAACCTCTGTAATCTTTGTCAACTATCACATTTTCAATTATACCAAATGGTCTTCCATTTTCTCTTAGATTTGGAATAATAGCTATAAAAGCTGAAGATACTACTTTATCATCGTCGATAGCTACAAAATATTTTATATCTTCTTTTTCAATAGATTTCCAAACTTCCTTTGCTCTATCCAAGGTTACAGATTCTTCATCAGGAATTAATTGTTTGTATAATCTTATAATTCCAGGTAAGTGTTCTTCTTTTCCAATTAAGGTTTTCATAGAAATCATTTATTAAATCATTTAAATATAGCTAATTTAAATATAGCTATTTAGTTAGAACTTGCATTATGATACTTATATTGGATATAGATAACTTCTATAAATTCAAAGCTTCACATTTTTAAATATCCTTTTCTTTCAAGCCATATAGCTTCTGTTTTAGTGTATCTCCAAATCACATCTGATTTTTCATCACTTTGGAAATCCCATGGCTTAACTAAAACTACATCTCCTTCTCTAATCCAGATTCTTTTCTTCATTTTTCCAGGGATTCTACCCATTCTTATCTTTCCATCAGCACATCTAACCTTTAACTTTCCATGACCCATTATTTGTTCAATGAGTCCAAGGATTTCTCCTTTTCTTGGAGTTCTCACTCTTCTGAATTCTGGTGTCCCATTATTTCCTCTATTTTTGTTCAAAAACTCTCCCCCTATAATACTATCTATAAACTACTTGGTCTTATTTTAAAAGTTTGAATTTAAAGTTAAGAAATCTTTCAATCATTTTAACTTTCAATCATTAATTTTTGATTATTTTTATAAAAAAATATCATTATAATTACTTTAACAAACACGATATAAATATTTATTTTGTATTTTAAAATTGATATTTAAATTGTCCACAATTTTACTGAATATTTAATTAATGTTATTAAATTAATGTTAGATAGCAAAGACACTGTTGTTAAATTATCATATTAAATATAGATTTATAACTTATTAAATATAGATTTAAATATTATAATGATTAATAGAAATATTATAATGATTAATTTATAAATAAAATAATAATTTAGTATTATTAAGTGAGTAGTTTAGTATCATTAATATATCTATTCTTGTATTAATGTTAAAAGATATATCATACTAATTATTATATTAAATACTATTTAATACTTTATGTTCTATAGTCAATAGTTATGTCAAACAATTTCATATTTTTTTAAATAAGGTTATGAGAGAAATTTATGGGAAATGAATTTTTGAAAATTATAGAAGTAGAGGAAGCTAAAAAAATCATTAAAAATCTTTTTAAAGAAACTTACAAACTAAAATCAGAGAATATTCCTGTTGAAGATGCATATAATCGAATAGTTTCTGAGGACATACTTTCTACAATCGACCTACCCATGTTTGATAAAGCATTGAAAGATGGGTATGCAATAAAATCAGAAGATAGTTTTGAAGCAAGTGAAGAAAATCCAAAAATTTTAAATTGTGTTGACATGGTTGAAGCAGGTTCATTCTCCAAAAAAACAATTAAAACTGGGGAATGTATTGAGATTAGCACTGGTGCTCCTATTCCAAATGGAGCAGATGCCATTGTGATGGTTGAATACAGTGAAAAATTAGAAAAATCCCCTACAAAGGATATAGCTATTTTGAAAAGTGTGCCACCTACCGAAGATATTGCTAAGAAAGCTTCAGATATTAAAAAAGGGAAAATTATATTAAGAAAAGGAACCATTTTAAACTCGGTTAAAATAGGTATTTTAAGTGCTCAAGGAAAATATGATGTAAATGTTTTTAAAAAGCCAATTGTTAGTATTATATCAACAGGTGATGAATTACTAGATAAAGATGAAAAAATAGAACTTGGTAAAATATATGATGTCAATACAAATCTAATTAAAGGAGCTGTTCTGGCATCTGGTGGAATACCTTTAACTAAAGGCATAGTTAAAGATGATTATAATGAATTAAAAATGAAGATAATGGAAATTAAAAATGAAGATAACGGATCATCTGATGTTATAATTTGTTCTGGAGGAACATCGGCTGGTGTTGGAGATATATTAAAAAATGTTGTAGATGAGATTGGAGAGGTTTTAATCCACGGCATATCTGTTAAACCAGGAAAACCCACATTAGTTGGGAAAATCAAAGATAAAATTATAATTGGACTTCCAGGAAATCCAGTTTCAGCAATAATTATATATTCAATTTTTATTGATCCATATCTTCGACTAATTTCAAAGTCATCTGAAAAAAGAAACAATAAAAGAAGAAATCTTGAATTAGCAAAAAGAATTCATTCTGCAAAAGGTCGGATGGAATATCTTTTAGTTCAAATTAAAGATGATAAGGTCTATCCAATATTGAAAGACTCTGGAGCAATAGCATCATTATCTTATGCAGATGCTTATATTAAAATTTCAAAATCCATTGAAATAGTCGATGTAGGAGAAATTGTTGAAGTTATCTTATTTTAGAAAAGGAATCAGATATTTTAATTCGATCGTTGTTGGTCAATTCTATAATATCTATTAAGACTATAGTGACCAAATTATTAATTGTCAAGACCGATTTTTTATTAATAAAAAATAAAATAGTTTTGATTGTATTTTTATTGTAAATTACTATTTTACATTAAAAATTAAAAATTTGCCTGATTTTATACAGATTTAAAGAGTAATTATTAATTTAAAAAACTTCAAAGTATAGAACTAACAAATAAAATGTTTGTAAAAGATTTTATATAATAAAAAATAGAAACTATTATATGATATATTATGAATTAAATATGTTATAAATTTAATATGAACTAATTTATTTTTTTTAAAATCAACAATATCATAAGAATGAGAATTTAAAGATATGGATTATATTGCTGTTATTATAGTATAATATGCATTATAGGAATATTATCGTTATAGTCTGAATATTATTATAACCTGTGTTTAATGTTATTTTATAGTTTAATGATTAAGTTATATCATTGTTTTTATAAATGTTGATTTTTATAATTAAGTGAGCTTCTATCTAAAATAATGAAAATAGGCTTTAAGTTCGCTATGTATACCATATAGATTTATTTAATGGTGATTTAATGGAAAATAGGGCTAAAATAGCTTTGGAAGATGGCATTATAATTGAAGGGAAGTCTTTTGGTTATGAAACAACAGCAACTGGGGAGATTGTTTTTTCAACTGGAATGACAGGTTATGTTGAAAGTTTAACTGATCCATCGTTTAATGGTCAAATTTTAATGTCAACATATCCTCTTGTTGGAAATTATGGTGTATCAGATGAATGGTATCAATCTGATAAAATTCAAGCAGAAGGATATATTATACGGGAAATTTGTAGTTCTCCATCAAAATTTGGGGCTGATAGAACATTGGATGAATTTTTAAAAGAATTTAAAGTTCCAGGTATTAGTGGAATAGACACACGTGAATTAACTCTTAAAATTAGAGAAAAAGGAACCATGAAATGTGGAATATCTACTGAAGAGATTGAAAATGAGGAATTAATAGCTTTAGTTAAAAACCAACTGAATATTGTTGATATGGAATTAGTTCCACAGGTCTCCACATCTAAAATAAAGATTTTTAATGAAGAAAACAGTGGAAAAGTGGGAATTATTGATTGTGGAGTGAAAAAAAATATAATTAATAGTTTTTTAAAGAAAAATATTGGTGTTGTTCTTTTTCCATACAATACAAGCAGTGAAGTTATTTTGGATCATGATTTAGATGGTCTGATGATTTCTTGTGGTCCTGGAAATCCTTCTAAACTTGGTGATACAATTGACAACATCCGAAAACTTACTAATCACATTCCAGTTTTTGGTATTTGTATGGGTCAACAATTAATAGCTAAGGCATTTGGTGCCAAAATTTATAAGATGAAATTTGGTCATAGGGGAGTTAATCAACCAGTCAAAGATTTATCATCAAATAGGGTTTTCATAACTTCTCAAAATCATGGGTTTAGTGTTGATGCTCAGTCTTTAAATGACACTCCATTAAAGTTAACTCAGATTAATCTTAATGATAATAGTCCCGAGGGTCTTGCTCACGAAGAATTATCTTTAAAAACTGTTCAGTATCATCCTGAGGCAGGACCTGGACCGAATGATACTAACAATATATTTACAGAGTTTAAGGAAATGATGGATAGTTATTGAATATTAAGCTATTATTATTCATTTTAATAGTGTTAAGTTGTTTCTATTATTTTTTTAACTTAATTTTTATTGAAATATTCCAATTTTTTATTTAATTTTTATTTAGATCATATTTATAATATAATTATATTTTATTTTAGTTATATTATTATTTTAGTATTTTTTACTTTAGTTATATTATTATTTTAGTATTTTTTATTTTAGTACTATTTTTTTCATTGAATATTATTAAAGTTAATACTAATAAAATAGTTAGCAGATAAAATAATTATTTAGGATTACTTGTATTTATATTTGGATTTAATTGATTTAATTTAGTATTTAAAAAAATTTTTGATAATTAAGTTAAAATTTATTATAATGAAAATTATAATAATTAAATAAAGGAATTAATAATTAATTAACATATGATAGCATATATGGAATATAATACACTATGGGGAAAATTGATGCCAGTTGATAAAGATATTAAAAAAATTCTTATTATTGGATCTGGACCTATTCAAATAGGTCAAGCTGCAGAATTTGATTATTCTGGTTCACAAGCTTGTAAATCTATTAAAGAAGAAGGTATTGAAACAGTGTTAGTTAATAGTAATCCTGCAACTATTCAAACTGATATTGATATGGCAGATACTGTTTATATAGAACCATTAAATCCAGAAGTTGTTGCTAAAATCATTAAAAAAGAAAAAATTGATGCCATTCTTCCAACAATGGGTGGACAAACAGGATTAAATATAGCAACAGGTCTTGAAGAACTTGGAGTTTTAGATGGGATCAAAGTAATTGGTTCATCTGTTGAAACAATTGCCAATGTAGAGGATAGAGATTTATTTGGAAAGTTTATGAACGAACTTAATGAGCCAATTCCAAAATGTAAGGCTGTTAAATCTGTTGTTGATGCATTAGAAGCCGTGAAAGAAATTGGTTATCCTGTAATTGTTAGACCTGCATTTACACTTGGAGGCACTGGTGGTGGAGTAGCAAATAATAAAGATGAATTGATTGAAATTGTTAACTATGGTTTAGATATGAGTTTTATAAATCAAGTTCTTATTGATGAATCTGTTTTAGGCTGGAAAGAGTTTGAATATGAGGTTATGAGAGATAAAAATGATACTTGTATTATTGTGTGTAATATGGAAAATTTAGATCCGATGGGTATTCATACAGGAGAAAGTATTGTTGTAGCTCCAGCTCAAACTTTAAACGATGTTGATTCTCAAAGATTAAGAGATGCATCTATTAAAATAATAAGAGCCCTTAAGATTGAAGGCGGTTGTAATATTCAATTTGCTGTTAATCCACAAACGGGAGAATATAAAATAATTGAAGTAAATCCACGTGTAAGTAGAAGTAGTGCTCTTGCTTCAAAGGCAACTGGATATCCTATTGCTAAAATTTCGTCTAAAATAGCTATTGGAATGACTTTAGATGAAATTCAAAATGATATCACTAAGGAAACACCTGCTTCATTTGAACCAAGCTTGGATTATGTTGTAGTTAAAATACCGAGATGGTCTTTTGACAAGTTTAAAGGCATCAATAATAAAATTGGGATTCAAATGAAATCTACTGGTGAAGTAATGGCTATTGGAAGGACAATTGAGGAATCATTGCATAAAGCCATCAGATCTTTAGATATTGGATTTAATGGCTTTGAAGAAATTGATTTTAGTCGTGATGATTTAATAAATCCAACTGATGAACGGATTTTTCAGATATATTCTGCTTTAAAAACAGGGATGAATGTTAACGATTTGTTTAAACTTACAAATATTGATACTTTCTTCTTAAATAAAATTAAAAACCTTGTAGATTTTGAAGAAATATTAATTTCCCAAATAGATGATAAAAATTCATCCTTAAAGAATCTAAAAAAAGCTAAGGTAATGGGATTTTCTGATTTTACTCTTGAAAAAATTCTTGGGTTAGATATTAAAAGTTTAAGAATTAACAAGGAAATAAAACCATCATTTAAGATGGTGGATACTTGTGCAGCTGAATTTGAAGCTAAAACGCCTTATTACTACAGTAGTTATGATAAAGGAAATGAAGTTAGTTCCTCAAATACAGATAAAATAATCATCATTGGTGCAGGACCAATAAGAATAGGTCAAGGAATTGAATTTGACTACTGTTGTGTTCATTCAAGTCTTGCTTTGAAAGAAGAAGGAATTGAAACCATTATTATAAATAATAATCCTGAAACTGTAAGTACAGATTATGATATTTCAGATAAACTTTATTTTGAATCATTAACATTTGAAGATGTAATTGAAGTGATTAATAAAGAGAAACCAAAAGGAGTTATTGTTCAATTTGGTGGACAAACATCCATTAATTTAGCTGTTCCACTTGCAAATGCTGGAATTCATATATTAGGAACAAATTATGAAAGTATTGATCGTAGTGAAGATAGAAAGAAATTTAGTGAAGTTTTAAATAAACTGAACATTCCTCAAGCACCATATGGTTTGGCTAACTCTTTCTCTGATGCAAGAAAAATAGCTAAAAAAATTGGTTTTCCTGTTCTTGTTAGACCATCGTATGTTATCGGTGGAAGAGCAATGGAAATAGTCTATGATGATTATGGATTAAAGAAATATATGGTAGAGGCAACAAGAGTTTCTCCCAAACATCCAATATTAGTGGATAAGTTTTTGGAAGATGCCATTGAAGTGGATGTAGACATTTTATCTGATAGGGAAGATGTATTTATTGGGGGAATAATGGAGCATATAGAAGAAGCAGGGATACATTCTGGTGACTCTGCCTGTGTTATACCACCACAATCAATTCCAGAGGATATTTTAGATATTATCAGATCATATTCTCGCAAGTTAGCTATTGAACTTGAAGTCCTTGGACTAATGAATATTCAATATGCAGTTAAGCTTGATGAGAAAAAAGTGTATATTATTGAAGCCAATCCACGAGCAAGTAGAACAGTCCCATTTGTTAGCAAAGCTATTGGAGTTCCACTTGCAAAAATAGCTTCTAAACTTATAATCGGCAAAAAATTAAAAGATTTTGGATTAATAGATGAGATTAAAATTAATCATATAGCAGTGAAAGAATCCGTATTCCCATTTTTGAAACTTCCAGAAGCAGATATTATACTTGGACCTGAAATGAAATCCACTGGCGAAGCTATGGGAGTTGATGAGAATTTTGGTTTAGCCTACTATAAATCTCAACTTTCTGCCAATATGGATTTGCCAAAAAAAGGAACAATATTTATAAGTGTTAGAAAACAGGATAGATTGAAAGTTCAAGAAATAGCTGAAAAAATATCATCACTTGGATTTAAATTAGTGGCTACACATGGAACAGCTAAATCTATAAGGGATAATTCTAGTGGTAAAATTAAAATTGAAGAATTAGGTAAAATAAGTGATGAATCACCAAACATAGGTGATTTAATGCTAAATAAAGAAGTTGACCTAATTATTAACACTCCATCAGGCAAATTATCTGCTTCAGATGGTTATAAAATGAGAAGATTAGCTATTGAAATTGGATTACCTTATGTTACAACATTGGCAGGTGCTAAAGCAGCACTTAATGCTATTGAAACAATTCAAAAATCAGATATAAATGTAAAATCAATGAATGAATATCTGAATTAAATTTTTCTAAAAATCAATTTATTTAACTTTAATAATTAAATTCAAACTTTCTATGAAATCTTTAACAATAGATAATTTATGAAAATGTTGTTAATCGCTCATTTTAGAAGAAACATTCTTTTCTTGTGTTACTAACACCTTATCAATGATATGCCCATCCATATCAACCACTTCAAATTTATAACCTCCCCAAATAAATATTTCCCCTAACTCTGGAAGTCTTTCTAAATAGCTTAAAATAAACCCCGCCAATGTTGCATATCCATCTTCGTGTTCTTGAGGCATTTCTTCAATTTTAAAGAATTCTTTAAAGTTATCAATGCCAAAACCCCCATCAATCAACCAAGACCCATCTTTTCTCTTAACAACTTTTGGATCATCTGTTTCATCAATACCTGGGATATCTCCAACGATTCCTTCAAGAATATCATTTAAAGTTATTAAACCTTCTACATTCCCATACTCATCCACAACCAATGCCATATGAACATATTCTTTATTTTCTTTCAATAATTTCAGGATAGATAGTGCCGATAAGTTTTCAGGTACAATCAATGGCTTTTTTATATATGATTCAATATTCAATTCTTCTTCAGATAATAAAGAGCTTAAAATATCTTTTGTTTGAACAACACCTAAAACATTATCTATATCATCTCTTGCAACTGGAAATATCGACCTTTCACTTTCAATGATTGTTTTTTTTAATTCCTCGTATCCTTCTTCTAAATCTATCCATATTATATCCTTTTTTGGAGTCATTAACATATCCACCTTCTCTTCATCT
The DNA here is from genome assembly GCA_031272765.1 of Candidatus Methanovirga australis. Taxonomy (GTDB): domain Archaea; phylum Methanobacteriota; class Methanobacteria; order Methanobacteriales; family Methanobacteriaceae; genus Methanovirga; species Methanovirga australis. The sequence goes on from JAISTD010000208.1 coordinate 13,736, forward strand.
AAACGAAAAACCCTTTTAAGAATATCTTCCTCCTCTTTTTCAATAGTTCCAGCTTTGGTTCCTTCTTTAATAAGTAACTTTATTTCATCTTCAGTGGCTAAGTCTCGTTCTGTTGCTTTAGATCCAATTATTTTCAATAAAAAGTCTGTTGATTTACCAAGAATTATTACTATTGGTGTAGATATTTTAGATAGAACTTTTGTAAATTTAGCCAATTTAATAGCTATTTTTTCAGGATTATCCACTGCTATTCTTTTTGGTACAACCTCTCCAATTAACATTGTAAAATATGTTGTGATTATAACCACTAAAAGAATAGCTATTACATTACCAAAAGGAATATATTTTTCAAGTATGTGTTCAAGAGGTTTTGAAATTGTAGAACCTCCAATTACTCCAGTTAATATTCCCATTAGAGTAATTCCCAATTGTAGTGCCGATAAGTATTCATTTGGATTTTGCATTAAATTAATAACTGTTTGAGCATGTTTATTTCCTTCTTTTTTTATTTTTTCTAATTTAACTTTTCTTGATGCCGCAATTGCAAATTCAGCCATCGATAATAATCCAGTTATGCATATTAAAATGATTAATATAAATATCTCTAAGTAAATGTTGCCTAACATGTCTTTTTTTTCCTTTTTAAATTTTATATTTAATCTTTGTGGTTTATTTTATAATAATTTTTTATAATAATTTTGTTGGGTTATTCTTTATATTTTAATAATCGATTTGATTATGTATGTTTATTTTTTTTATATTATTATATTAAAATATTTAGTGTTTTGCCAAATTAATTATCTTAAGCTTGAACTACTACGGACTATGGAGTCCGTAGATTCGAAATCTAAGAAATTCATAAAGAATCCTTCCTTCTTATGAAGTTAGTTCCTAACTCCAAACCTAAATCGGATAAACCACGATTTCTAATATTTATCGCAGCATTCACATCTCTATCATGTAGAGTTTCACATTTAGGACATCTCCATTCTCTAACATTCAAACCTAACTTATAATCAAGTATAAAACCACAAACACTACAAGTTTTGCTTGTGTTATGCGGATAAACCTTATGTAAAGATTCTTTATACCAATCTAACTTATAAACTAATTTATTAGTGAACATACCAGCACGATAATATATTTTTTTAAGTTTGGAAACTCCTTTATCCTTCATTTGATGCAAATTTTTATATGAAATATCTTCAATGAAAATATAATCAAATAAACTTACAAGCATATGAGTCTTTTGATGTTCCCAATCCCCTAAAACATTATTACGATACTCTTTTAGTTTATCACTCTTTGATTTCAATTTTAGATAAGAATTACTTTTAGTTTCTCCTTTTTTACTACCAATCTTCTTTGATAGTTTAGATTGAAGATCATTTATTTTCTTTTCTAATTCAAAATCAATTTTAGGATTTAGTTTCATTCCATTATCTAAACTAAAAAATGTTTTTTCTCCCCAGTCCATACCTAAAACCATGTTCGTATGAACCTTAGGTTTGATACTAACATTCTTATAAATAATAGAACAATAATACTTACCATTTACTAAAGAAACAGTAAAATTAGCAACATCTTCATTCAATAACTTACCCCTACACTTTATTTTACCAATCTTAGGTAATATAAGTTCATTATCAGTTATCTTTTTAGTATCAGAAGTGTAACTAAGTTTACTCCTTCTAAAACTATGAAAATTAGGTTTACCAGCCTTTTTTTCATTATAATATTTTTTCCAAGCATTATTATATGATTTAACAATGTAATTTTTTATTTTACTGTCAGCTAACTTATCATATTCATTTTTAGACCTTGTAATAGCTTGACCATAATTACTAAAATTTTTATGGAATCTATTATTATCTTGTTTATTGAATATGAAGCAATTTGGAGCTATTCTATACTCATATTTTCTATATGATTCATGGCATATGTTCCAAGCTCTATTTGAAAATTGAAAACAATTATTGAAAAACTCTTTCTGCTCTTCATTAGGATATAATCTTACCTTTCTTGCTAAATTTATAGTTTTATCCATATTTTAACCTCCATATATTTTATAAAGTAATGAAAATTCATCTATGGAGTATGACTCCGTAAAATTCTTTTTGTTTTTATGTTAAAAACATTAGATATGAAAAATTTCATCCTAAGTTTCTCGCTCTGCTCGAAATAAACGGAAAATCAGAAATTTCTAAGTTCACATACGAAACAATAGAATTGAAGTTCTTAACCTATCTACCTTAACTTATCCAAAGATAAAAAAGGTTCATCAAAAGTTATTTTCAGAACTAACAAATATATTAGTTTTAAGAAATGATTTTACTATTTATTAAAACCAAAAAATTTATTATCTATAAATAACATAACTAATTTATATTTCAATGAAATATTTAATTTATTGTATAATACTATAGTGTTAATTAAATAAATATGTAATCGTTATATATCAAATAGAAATATGCGGTATAATTTTATAATCTAATATTCACAACCCAATATTGTTGTCATAACTATTTTGAGTACTATTTATTATTTAAGATTATATGTGATTTAATGAATATTCAAATAGAAAATAATCCATTAAGATTTGCAGAAGAATTACTTTCTAATTTAAAAGCATCAGAAGATATGGGGTTGTTAAGATGTGTTCAATGTGGAATGTGTACCTCAGTATGTCCTGGTGCAAAAAATTCTGATTATAATCCTCGTGATATGGTGGAAAAAGTTCTTGAAGGAGAAGAATCAATAATAAATTCTGAAAAAATATGGAATTGTTTTTATTGTTATACATGTCATAGTGTCTGTCCTGTTGGAAACAGCCCTTGTGAAGTTAATCAAATTTTAAGACAAATAGCTATTGATAAAGGGATTGTCAACGATAAAATAAGTCCTTTTGCTGGATATGGGGATAGCTTCTTGGATATAGGAATTGGGGCTATGCCCAAAAGATTTTTCATGGAGTTAAATGAAGACATTGAGGGTTGGTTAGATTTCAAATCAGAACTTGAAGAAATAAGAGATGAACTTGATTTAGGACCAATCACAATTCCTAAAGAATCTATTGAAGAAATCAATGTTCTGCTTAAAAAAGTTGATTTTGATAAGAGAATTAAGAAAATGAAGAGCTATTAAGCCATAAGTTGCTATTAGTATTTTATTCCATAATATATTATTATACTCATTATATATTTAAGTTTAAAATATATCAAGTATTTAAATTCTATTAGATAATATGAAATCCATTCCTGATAAAAACATTCTACTTTTTAAAAGTTGTTTAGTGAGTACTGAGTATCCTGGAATCGAGTCCTCAACAAAGCATATTTTTGATAAAATAGCTGTTGAATATCTTATTGACCACGACCAATCTTGTTGTACTGGACTTGGATATTATAGTGATGTGTTTGATCAAGTTTCAACAACATTGATCGCAGCTCGTAATTTTCACATAGCTAAAAAAAATGATGCTAAAAATCTTGTTGTTATGTGTGCAACTTGTTACGCTATAAATAAAAAGTCCTTAAAACTTTTAAATAGTAACGATTTTCTTAGAGAAAAAATAAATAAGGTTTTTGAAGACTCTTCAATGAAAGATATGAGATATGAAAAGGGAAGTTTAGATTCTTTAAATAATATATTCCATGTGGTTGAAATTCTCTTTAATAAAAAAGATGAAATAGCTAAATATCTTACTGTTGACTTGTCTAAGTTTAGAATAGCTACACATCATGCTTGTCATTATTGTAAAGTTCAGTATGAAGATACAATTGAAGGCTTTAGAAACCCAAGAATATTGGACGAACTTGTAGAGGCTATGGGCTTTAAGACTATTGATTGGTATAATACTAAAAGAAGCACTTGTGGTGCAGGTTTTAGGCAAAGATTTGTTAATAAAGGACTTTCAATGAAAGTGACTGGTGATAAACTTTTAGAATTAAACGATGAAAGTGTAGATATTCTTGTTCATATGTGTCCTAACTGTCAAATGCAGTTTGATAGATATCAGCCTTATTTATCTAAAAAGTTGGAAGTTGATTTTAAAATGGTTCATCTTAATGTTACTCAGTTAATAGCTTTAGCCATTGGAGGGAATCCTTATAAAATCGTTGGAATACAAACACACACGGTTCCAGTAGATCCTTTAATTGAAAAAATTCCAAGGAATAAAATTTGAAGATAAATTGAATGCAGGGATAAATTTAAGAAACAATAAATTTTAAAATAATAAATATTTCTATTATACTTTTTTATTCAATTAATTTTTAAATATTTTGATTTTTCAATATAAATTAATTTAAATTTAATTTAAGGATGTTTTATAAAATCTAATTAAATTAATAAATTGATAAAGCATTATCAATATAAAATATTATAGTATTACCCATATAAAGTATCATAATTAATTTATTTAAGAAATAACAATTTTTTCAGACCATAATTTTTAAAACTATAATTTAAACTATATTAATATTAATCATTTATTTAGAAGCAATAGAGGATATTTAAGCCATAATTAACAATAAAAACTAAATAGTCTTGATAATATGAGTACAAATATAAAATCACCGAACATTGAGAAAGATTTAAAAGTAGGAGTCTTTATTTGTAGATGTGGTGGAAATATTTCTGATATAATAAATATAAATCAATTAAAAGATAACATTAACTTAGATGTTGTTGAAGAATTTGTAAATTTATGTTCTATAAACGGAAGAAAAATAATACGAGATAAAGTAATAAATGAAAATCTGGATCGTGTTATAATTGCTGCATGTTCTCCAATAACTCACGAAAAAACATTTCAAGATTATATAAAGCCATTAAATCCTTATTTAATGGATATGGTAAATTTAAGAGAGCAGTGTTCTTGGGTTCATGGCAATGAAAAGGATGCTACTGAAAAAGCTCTCTGCTTAATTAATGCGGCTATTGGAAAAGTAAAAAAGTCTCAAGCTGTTGATCCGATAATTTGTCAAAGTCCTAATAGTGCTGTTGTTATAGGTGGAGGAATATCTGGAATAAGTGCAGCATTATCTCTTGGAAAACAAGGAGTGAAAACTTATTTAATCGAAAAAAATCCTTCTATTGGAGGAAATATGGTAAAAATTGGCAAAGTGTTTTCTCCTGTTAGATTAGCAGAAGAATGTGGAATGTGTTTAATTAATCCTGTTATGAATGAATTAATATGGAATCCAAACATCACAATAATGACAAATACTAAAGTATTAAGTGCCGAGAGAAGAGTCGGAGTTTTTAATATTTTACTTGAAAGTAGTCCAAGATATGTGGATTCAGATAAATGTATATCCTGTGGTAATTGTAGTGAAGTCTGCCCAGTTAAAGTTTTAGATTCATGGAACGATAATCTTTCCACAAGAAAAGCTATTTACAGACCATTTTCACAAAGTTTCCCTGATGCATACACAATTGATATGGAAAATTGTAAAAGATGTGGTAAATGCACGAAAGAATGTCCGATGAATGCAATATATTTAAATGGGGAAAATGAATTAATACCATTAGAGGTTGGTGCTGTTATAGTTGCAACTGGTCATAAGATGTTTAATCCTAAACTTAGACCAGAACATGGTTATGGAGTTTATGAAGATGTTATAACTCAAAGTGAGCTTGGGAGAATTATGGGTGTTAATGGGCCAACAAAAGGAAAATTAAAAATGCGTTCATCTAACAAGGTTCCAAAGAGAATTGTAATGATACAATGTGTTGGATCCCGTGATGATAAACCAAATGGTCATAAATACTGTTCTAAGATTTGTTGTATGGTTGCTTTGAAAAATGCTAATATTATTAAAAATAAGTATCCTGATACAGATGTTTTAATTTGTTATACAGATATTAGAACTCCAGGGATGTATGAAAAATATTATAAATATGGTCAAGAAAATGGTATCAGATTAATGAGAGGAAGACCTGGAGAAGTAAGTAAGAAGGGGAATTCTTTAATTGTCAATGTTGAAGATACATTAAATAAGGAGTTTATGGAAATTGAAACAGATATGATTGTTTTATCAACAGCTATTGAACCATCAAAAGGCACAAAAGAAATAGCTGAAATTTTAGACATTGGTTTAACAGAAGATATGTTTATTAAAGAAATACATCCTAAAATTAAACCAGTTACAACAGATATTAAAGGAGCTTATGTTTGTGGAACAGCACAAGGTCCTAAGGATATTACAGATAGCATTATTCAAGCTAATGCTTCTTCAGCAAAAACAGCTGAATTATTGAATGATGGATTGGAAGTTGAACCATTCATTGCTGAAATTGATTTTGAAAAATGTAATTTCTGCAAAAATTGTATGGATATTTGTAAGTATAAAGCAATTTCTATTAAGGATGATGAAATATTCATTGATCCTTTATCCTGCTCTGGTTGTGGTAAATGTCTAACCGTGTGTAAATTAAATGCAATAAATATCCAAGGAAATATCAGTGAAAAAATATTTGCCACTATTGATGGATTGTTGAAGGATAAGAATGAAGGAGAAAGAAGAATACTTGTATTTTTAGATAATGTGGGTTACACTGCTGCTGATAATATTGGAGTTAATAGAATAGAGTATCCCAAATCAATATATATTATAAAGGTTCATTCAATAAATAGAGTAATGCCAAAACATATTATTCACGCACTTAAAAATAATGCTGATGGAGTATTTATAGGTGAGTATCCTGGAGATTTAATGTATGATGAAGTTGAAAAAAGGATATGGAATATTAAACAGAAAATTAAGGAATATGGGATAGATTCTGAAAGGTTACAGTTTTCTACCGTGTATATTCCCTATTTTACAGGTTTAGCAAGGAAATTCAAAGAGTTTGATGATAAAATTAAGTCTTTAGAATCCTAATAGGTAAACTATATATGATTTGTAAAGTAAACATAGTTTTTAGATATTTTCTAAAATATTAAGGTAAAGAGTGTTAGAAATGGATATTATTAAAGAAAAAAACATTGAAGATCAAAAGATGGCTGTAATAAATCATAAAGGAAATGTTAAAGATATGAGTATTCTTATTGCACGGTTGATGAGCTGGTGTGAAGTTGAAAATGTTAAAATCAAAGATTATCCTTTCTCTATTTATTATACAAGCCTTAAAAATACAAATCCTGATGATATGGTTTATGATATGGGAATTGAAGTAAGTGAAGATACTGAAGTAACTGGTCATAGTCATGAAAATACAGGCAAAGTACAGGTCGTTGAATTGTTAGCTCATAAAGTACTATATAAAATACATAAAGGATCTTATGAAACTCTTGATGACTCTTATAAAAAACTTGCTAACTATGCAGTAGAGAATAATTATGATATTATAGGTTCACCAAAAGAAATCTATTTTAATAATCCTTATGAAGTAGAAGAAGATGAATTATTAACAGAAATTCAGTTTCCAGTGATTAAAATGTGATTTAATGATATTATTTATTAATTAATCATTTTAATAATCATTTTTAGTTTTGTTTAGCTCTTGGAGAGCTTCTATTAAACTCAATTTTTCAATATGAATTAATATAGTAATTAACAAAACTTTTATAACATTTTATAAAAAATTTATTAAAAAAATATTCTTAAAATTATAGTAATAGACATGAAAAATTTAACAAAATAGAATTTTAGAATTACTTTAAAAAACTCATATAATTTTTTTAAATCTTAAAATATTGGTTTTAAATTAGTTTTGGAACTAGGTTTAATGTTAAATTTTCAATTTCTTTAACTATAATTAAATTTTAATTTAAAATTTTTTATTTTGAATTTAGAAAAATGAAGTTTTTCTTTAATTTAAAGATTATTAAAACCTTTTTATATTACTTCTAAAGATCTAAAACTATAATAATTCCATAACTCATATTAAAGAACATAAACCCCTAATAAAACACTAATAATCAATTAAAAAAAATCTATTTAAAAAAAAATATTAAGCACAAAACAAAAACCTAACAAACACTCAACACCCAAAAAAATAAACACCCAAAAAAAAAAGTTAAAAAAGTTAAAGTAAAAAAAAAAATTTTAAATGGTTTTTCTCCGTCTAAACACAAAAACAAGGACAACAACAAACAACAACCCCAAAACCAAAAACACCAAAGGAACATTAGCCAACAAAAGAGAAACACTA
>JAISTD010000224.1 GCA_031272765.1 Candidatus Methanovirga australis
TGAAGAACACATTAAAAATGAATTTGAGGAAAAATTTTATCAAGAAGTTTATAAAGAATCTTATTTTGAAGAATGGGTGGACGAATATATTTATGCAAAAAGTTAGGTAAAAAACTATAAACGTGGATCTGATTAGGAAATATATGAAAATAATGTTTTTGAAATATTGCGTATTTTATTATAATTGACTTAAGTTTTTAACAAAGTAATCTAACACTAAACAATCATTAAGAAAATAACTATTTTTTATTTTAAGTTGAACACTATTTTCCATAAATTCAAATCCCTCGCCATCCACTAAAGTTTTGGATTGACTACCACCTACGATCATTGGACCTATACAAACGCTTACTTCATCAATTAACTTTTCTTTAAACATTGAAAAATTAAGTGTTGAACCACCTTCCAACAAGAGAGTTTTAATGCCTTTAATATATAAATATTCCATTAGTTTTTTTAAATCAACATATTCTTCTCCACAAATGAAAACATCAGCTTTTTCTCTAAGTGATGAAAGAGTTTTCTTGTCTTCCAATATCTTATTAGATGTAGCTATTATTGTTTCGCTGTCAGAATTTAATACATTGGAATCAAGTGGTGTTCTCCCATTACTATCAACAACAATCCTAATAGGATTTATTTTTTTCATATCACCAATAGATTTGTCTTTTTCAGGTAATTTATGGGCTGTTAACTTAGGATCATCAATTAAGACTGTATTTATGCCAACCATAATTCCATCCAGCTCTTTTCTAAGTTTATGGACTCTTTCAATATCTTTCTCATTGGATATTTTTGAACTTCCATTTTTTGTAGCTATTTTACCATCTAAAGTCATGGCTGCATTTAATATTGTGTAAGGTCTCATAATAACACTTTATTTTCCCATATTTTGGCTTGATGAACTTTCACTGAACTAAGTGAGAAACTTAGGAACTGAAGGTTTTGGTTTATTTGAATAGAGTTGAACAGAGTGAGAAATTTAGGAATGAAATTCTTGTTAAAGTCTAATTCCATTCCTTTTTCTTGAAAAATTAATAGCTATTTCTAACTTACATTCTATTTTACTCTTTAATTCTCATTCTTTCATTCATTCTTCCGTGCTGTGGATTAATTCTCTTTCAAATTCCATTTTGGCCAATTATCTCACTTGATAATCGTGAAAATCCTCTTCATCAGAAAGTAGTTCATTAGATTTTTCATCTGCTAATCTTATATTTTCATCCATTCAATCACTTTACTAAAAGAGATGCTGATGAAAAATTATCAAAACATTATATAAAGAATTTATACAGAAAAACATTCATGTCGCGACAGTAGTTATTTTCAATTATATAAATAATATGTATTAAACTCTAATATTCAGACCTTTCTTATTTAAATAACTCTTAACAACTGGAACTGGATATTCATTAAAATGAAAAATGCTTGCAGCCAACGCAGCATTAACATCAGTTTTTTTAAAAACTTCATAAATATCTTCAGGACTTCCTCCACCACCAGATGCTATAACTGGAATATCTACTGCTTCATTAATAGCTTTCGTAAGTTCTATATCATATCCTTCTTTTGTTCCATCCTTATCCATTGAAGTTAAAAGAATCTCACCAGCACCTCTTTCCTGACATTCCAATGCCCAACTTATTGCATCCATTCCTGTAAACTCTCTTCCACCGTAGATACTACAATCAAACCAACAATATCCATTTTCTGTCTCAACAATATTTTTATCATTATTTTCCTTAGGATTCTCAAGATATCTTCTTTTAGCATCAATTCCAACGACACATGCTTGTGAACCAACAACTTGAGATGCTTCATTTATCAGGTCAGGATTATGAATTGCTGCTGTGTTAGTAGAACATTTATCAGCTCCAGATTTAAGCATATTAATATAGTCCTCAACTTTCCTTATCCCCCCACCAACACAAATAGGTGTGAAGACTTCTTCAGTGACTTTTTCAATAACATTAGCCATTGTGCCTCTTCTCTCATAGGAAGCCGTAATATCTAAAAAAATAATTTCATCAGCACCATCTTCATAATACTTCTGTGCAAGTTCAGACGGCTCACCAGCATACTTTACTTCTTTAAATTCAACACCTTTAACAACTCTTCCTTGTGGAACTCCTAAATCACAGTCAAGACAAGGTATAATCCTTTTAGTTAACATAGTACACCATTAAATAATGAGAGAAAATAATGATTTATATTAAATTTAAATAAATCTTATTAAAAATTTATAGCATAAGACAAATTTTTTACATTTTATTAATTTTTTTTATTAATTTTAGTATCAATTAAGTATTCCATCAAAAACTAACTGAGCATCTCCTTTCATAAAAGCACCGAAACTATCATCTTTTTTATAGACTTCAATCTCCAAATCTCCACCTGGAAGATGAACAAGAACCTTACTATCTAATTTAGATAATTTATAACCTGTTAAAACAGATGATGTAGCTCCAGTACCACAGGCATGAGTATATCCAGCACCTCTCTCCCATGTTAACATTTTAATCTCTTTATCAGATAGTATCTCAACAAAATGAACATTAATTCTCTCAGGAAATACTTTATGATTTTCAATAGCTGGACCAAATCTATCTAAGTCAATATTATCAACATTATCTACAAATATAATTGCATGAGGGTTTCCAACACTAGCAACAGATAAAGATATATCCTCACCATCAACAACCAAACTATCTTCTAAAAATTCATCATTCTCAGATATCATAGGAATATCAGAAGTATTAAATGTAGATAAACCCATATCCACCCTAAATAATTTAGAAATTCCATTTTCACTTGTCACTTCAACTGTTTTAATCCCACCTAAAGTTTCAACATCAATTAAATCTTTTTTTATTATATTATTATCATATATAAATTTAGAGAAACATCTAATACCATTTCCACACATTTCTGCTTCACTACCATCGGCATTGAATATTCTAAAACAAATTTCGCCCTTCCCATCAGCCTTAGTCACAAATATAACTCCATCAGCCCCTATTGAAAATCCTCTTCTACAAACTTCAATAGAAAACTCAGTTTTATTCTCTTCAGCTATTTTTATTTCTTGACTTTCATCTATAACAATATAATCATTACCAAGACCATGCATCTTAGAAAATTCTAATCCTTTTAAATCCATTAACTATCCATCCTATTTTTCTAATCAAAGTCATTGAAATAAGAAATAATATATTTGTCTAACTTTATTAAGATCATATCTTAAAATATTAGAAGTATATTATACTAGAAATCCTTATTAACTGCCACCAGCAATTAATTTTGCAAGAAACATTAAAATTTTATTCAATGAAGTCATAGAAATGTAAACTAATCCACCAGCTGCTGCTGCTGTAATAAACCATATTATTGGATCCCATCTGAAAACTTTAACACCATCTAAAATAGCGAAAGGTATTAAATTAAAAAGTGCTAACCAAGCATTAACAGAAAAACCTAAAATACACATATTTATTAAGAGTCCATTACCAAAGTTTAACAATGTTGAGTCAGTTAAAATATACGCTCCAGAGATTAAAAACATTAAACTTAATAAGATGTTAGTTATAGGTCCAACTATGGATATTATTCCATTTATCCTATCACTTATATAATTTCCATATATATGAACCGCTCCTGGAGCCGCAAACATGAATCCTATCATTGGACTTACTAATGATAAAATTAAACCTGGAATCCATTTTTTAAACTCTGCTTGGTAGTTGTAATGCAAAGCTGCAAACTTATGTGCTAATTCGTGGAAAATAAATCCTAAACCAGCACCCACCATAACAATAGGAAGAATACTGATCGTCTGATTCATATCAGCTCGTGTATATAACATAGAAAATGCAATTGAAATCACAAAGAAAGATAATGTAATATCTGCTATTTCATCAAAACTAAATCTAAACATGAATGTACTTTTGTTTTTTTTAATTAATAAATCTTATTATAATATGTTACTAATTAAATTAAAAAAACTGGATTATTATAATAATAAACTTATTATTAGTGTTTTGCAAAATTAATTATTTTGAACTTAACTAAAAAATGGAATTTTTTTTAATTTTTTTTAACTTGATTAAAATTCTTAAATTTCATTTTAAATTATTAAAATTACATTATTTTTTTATAAATAATCTTATAAAAATTAATTTAATAAAATAAACTTATTATTTATAAAATCTCTGATTTTATAAATATTAAAAATCTTCGATTTTGTAATATTAATGTTTAATTTATATTTTATAGATTAATTATTAAACTTTTTTATATTATTAAATTCCAAAAGTTTATTTAAAAAATAATTGAATATCCAGAAATAAATATACAAAACACTATAAAAAAGAATAAAAAAGAAGTTTTTAATAAAGCTTCACAAAAAAATTACTTAAAAAAGAGGAATCATCAAATTGAACATTCACGATAAGATGCAGAATTACTATCAAATATCTAAAATATTTTAAAGTTTAAATTTAATCTTTTTAAACAAGGTGTCTGATTTTCATGAAAATTTCATCAGATTTTTGAAAGTATTTCCACATAAAGGATCATTAAATTCAAAATAAAAAAAAATTTTGAATTAAAGAAAATAAAAAATTTTCTAAGTTAAAACAAGTTTTAACTAAAGAAAAACTTCGCTTTTCTAAATTACAAAATCAGAGATTTTATAATTAAAGAAAACCATGAAAATTGAAAAACCTCCACAACTTCAGTTTCCGTTTGTTTTGAAGGTCGTGGGAAACTTAGGAGACGAAGTCTCCGTTGTTGAAGACAACTTAGAAACTGAAGGTTCCTTTTGTTTCGAATGAAATGAGAAACTTAGGAGAATCTTTGATTCTCTGTTTATTCTCAAGCGAAGCATGAGAATTTAGATAATCTTTGATTTCGAACAGAGCGAGAAATTTAGGATAGAGTTTCCGTTAGTTTTGAATGAAATGAAAAACTTAGGAAAATCCCTGATTTTTCGTTGTTCCGAACAAAGTGAGGAACTTAGTAAACGAAGTTTACATTATTTTCGTTTATATAAAAACATGATTTTCATGAAAACCTCCACACTTTTTGACATATCTCATACTATATAACAACATTTATATACTATCACAAACTATGTTAATATGTGAGTTTCATAAATTACCAAAAATTTTTAATTTTTGTAATTATGAAAATCCAAAGGATTTTCAGTATTTATAACTTTTATCAAAATATGCTATTTTTTCTGAAAGAAAATTAGAAGACAAAGTCTTTGTTTTTGATAGGTTAATAGAAACTCTCATTAGTAAATATTTGTCAATGTATGCCCCCAATTCAAATCATTAAAAGAGAAATTATTTGTTTTACGGTCTAAATGGAAGGATTTCAGATGGACAAGGTGGAAAATTGAAGAATTTTTCAAATTCTTGAAGAATGAATTTGGATTTAAAGAATATTCTCATCTTTACAAAGAGATCTGTTTATAAGTATGTGTATTTAAATGTATTTTTAATAGGGATAATCATTTTTAGAGATTACAAGGAAATTAGAGAGATTACCGAGCTTGTTGATTATCAATAAATCAGACACATCGTTTTTAAAGTTTAAATTTACAATTACATTAATTTATACACATTTTCAACAATATAATCTAAGTTTTCCTTATTTAAAGATCTTGGACTTAGATTTTTAATTTCAATATCTATTCCTTTTTCTTTCACTCGATTATAATTTGGGCATCTCGTTATAAATGAACTTTTATCTATTTTAAACTCTTTTTTTAGTTCAATAGCTATTTTCTTTGGGTTATCTGTTGACAATATAACATTTATTCCTCTTTCATCCTTATGGATAACATTTTCCAAATTTTTTTTCAAATATTTGCATGTTTTAATAGCTATTTTAAAGAATTTTTCACCATTATCTATTTCATTTATTAACCCTTTAGCTATTTGATTATTTAATGAGAGTGTTTTAATTAATAGATTAGATTTTTCAAGTATTTCTTGATTATTTGTTGATATAAAGCCACCATATCCAAGATTTATTATTTTTGGAGAGCCTGTTGAAGAAATAATAATATCAGAATATTTTCCGTTCCCTAATTTTTTTTCATTGTCTAATATTCCTCCTGAGGCATCTTCAATAAGTATTAAATCATTTTCATTTGCAAATTTAGATATTTCCTTAATTGGTTGTTCAGCTGTGTATCCTGCAAAACTCGTTAATAGTATTGCTCCTTTAGGATAATCACTTTCATTTAGATTTGTAATAGCTTTATCAATTTCTTCTGTATTAATTAAGCCTTTATTGGTTTTTATTTCTACAACATCTTTACTTAAAAATTTAGCTATTTGTTTGAATCCATGCCATCCTCCTTGATCTGGAATTAAGATAGGGGAATTTATTGAATTTAAACTGGCTAAAATAGCTGAATTTCCAGTGTTAACTAATTTAACATGTTTATGATTAGTTTTAGATTTGATTTTATCCTCTGCTTTTCTAATATAATTTTCATCTCCATAATTTTTATAAGCATTAGAAATAGCTATTCTGGCTTCCTTTGATGGTTTTCTAAATTCAAAATTCATGAATAAAACCTCAACTTAAAAACATGGAATAAAAACTTCAAATTAAACCTTAACTTATTTAAGAAAGGTTTTATAATCTTTATATTTGTTAATGTTTATTAGTTCTGATTCATGTTTTTCTTTAATTGCGAAGAATTTAAAATCATCTTCAAACATTTCTCTCAGTATTGGGTTTAAATCACTGTTTTTATTTTCTAAAAAGCTTATGAGTTGTTTTTTATCTGTGGCAAATGGCATTCCAAGACCTTCAGCTGAATTCAGTTCTCCAATCTCTCTTCTTCTAAGAACTGTTAATATTTTATTTTGTTTGTTGTCCTTAATCTTACTGAAATAGGTGTTAATAAGATTTTGATATGTTTCAGTGCTTATGTTTGATTGGTCACCAGCAACAGCTAATATGTATTTTGATTTTGAATTTATTAAAGCATTGTATAATGAGACAGAAAGATCTATTCCTATAGGATCATTATACACTATTTTTATTCTATCATCGTTTATTTTTAAGATTTCTTTTTTTATTTCCTCTTTAAAGTGGCCAAGTACTATAATACATTCATCAACATCTGCATTTAAAACATTGTTTATTGTTGTTTCAATGATTGTTTTACCTTTATTAAAATTAAGAGTTAGTTTAGTGGTAAGTGGAAGACCCATATTTTTCATATCATCAATCATTCTTGAGCTTTTTCCAGCAGCAGTTATAATTCCAGTGAAATTAACCATTTAATCACATTTTTACAAAATTTAAAAATATGTTCAAATTTTTTTAAAAGATTTAATAGAGATACTACTTTTAAAAAAAATTGAAAAAATAATGATTGACATTAAATCTAATCATCATCTAAGTCTACACCTAATTTTCCTAATGTTCTTCCTAAAAAAACAGTTACTAAAACAGATATTATTGTCACGATAATTGCATAAGATACCAATCCTGTTATTGCAGAGTCAGATTTGAAAAACTCTTTTATCACTGCTTGAATAGCTGAATTCCATGCTAAACCTGCAACTAAAGCAAAAGCTGTTGTAATTAATGTTGCTATTGTTTTTAACATCTGTATTTTTATATCATTGTCTTTTTTATTCACCATAGCTTAACCTCAATATTTTTTATTTAACTATTTAATTGAATCAATAATATTTTTAATAGCTATTTCTGGGTCTGGAGCTTCATAAATTGACCTTCCAATAATTAAAGCATCAGCATATTTTAATGTTTCTTTAGGATCTCCTCCTTGAGTTCCAACACCAGGAGATATAATAAAAGAATCTTCTCCTACCAAATCCCTAATTTTTGATAACTTATCTATCTTTGTAGATGGAGCAACATAATTTTTAATCCCTAAACTTAAACCTATTTTAGTTATTTCCTCTGAAACAGGTTTAAAAAACATGTCTGCTCCTGGATGAGACATCTGCGAAAGTAGAAAAATATCTTTATCATAAGATTTTGCAACATCTAAACAAGCTTTTACACTATCTGGTCCCACAAATCCATGAACAATTATATAATCTGCACCTTCATCATAAGATAATTTAGCTATTTTTTCATTGGTGGCTGGAATATCTGCAAGTTTATAATCACATATAACTGTGAAATCAAAGTTTTCTTTAAGGACTTCTATGGAATTCAATCCTTCAGATAATGTTAATGGATAACCAATTTTTATAGTGTCTATGTATTTATAGGTAGCTTCACATAGATCATAGGACTTCAATATATCGATTAAATCTACTGCCAAAACTACATTATTTTTTACTTTGTTCATTTCCATTCTCCATAGTTACATATTAATCAATTAATTAAGAATTGCTTGTTTCATTTAATTCCTCTTTTGATTTTTTCACAAGTTCATTTAATGAAGTGGTAATGTTCCTTGGTAGTGAATTATCATCATTTTCTCTAATTAGCTTAGAAATTATGGAGGATAATAAAAATATCGCATATTTATGTTCTGATTTTGTTTTATGAATGTGATGAGGTCGTATATTCAATAATATGTATTCACTACATGTTTTTTGTAGTTCATCTTCATCTTCTAAATATTTCAAAACATATAACAAAAATTGGTGTATTTGAATCATTTCATCTTTATACATTAAAAACCCCACCTTATAGATTTTTATTACAATTTTTATTAATTATCGTAAATTATTAAATAATATACTTTAATTAAATTATATTAAATTATTTTATTATATAATTTGTAATTGAATTAATTAATTGTTTATAATTATTTTTTTCAGAATTAAAATCATTTTTAGAATTTAATAAAATATTATAAAATTTAATATAATAATTATAGAATTTAATATATAAAAAAATTTAATATTTGAAATACAATGACTTTATTAAATGAATAAAAAATTACTCTTTTAACCTTAATTTAATTATAATCTTCATTTAATATTATTTAAAATTGTTGATTAAAATTTTTTTAAAGGATTCTTCTGATAACTTAAAAACTTGGGTTATAAGTTAAAGACTATGATTTTTTTAAATTTAATAACTATTTAAATAATGATTATAACTTGATTCAACATAATTTTTTGATCGCCATCTACAATCAATTGCAAAATTACTAATAAAATTTGCTCTTAACGATTGAATATCATCAAATAGGATATTATTCTTATTACTTAAAAGGATAGTTGGATTTCCTAAAATATTTCTTTTAATAGGATATAGATTACCTTTTAAATCATCTAAAAATAAATTTTGAGACGAATTCGTGAGAGTAATATTAATTTTAGTTCTTAAAAGTTCAGTATTCCCACCAATTATTATTTCAGCCTCGGGTAAATTTTCATATTTGGATAAAACCATGTATTTATTCATGAAATCAACTATATCATCTTTTAAAAGCTTTGAAGATAAAGTTAAAACAGAATAATCTCTTAAATTTGAAAAAGCCATTATATTACAAATATTCAAGGCTTTTGATCCTAAAATAGATATATTATACCTCTCTCTTAAATAATTATCTAAACCCAAAAATCCAGTCATTATACCAAGTCTAATGTTCAGCTTATTTAAAATGCCTAATGTTTTAAAGAAACCATTTTTAATTTCTTCACTGGTAATATCCTCCCATTTCCAAATAAGTTCATAATTTCCATTCTTTGAAATATCTGCTGCGGCCTTCATAAAGTTTACAATATAATTGATATTAATCCTATTTTTTTTACTATTACTCTTATTTTCATAAGGAACTTCTAAATAAACTCTTTTAAAATTAAAATTATTTTCAGTTACGAACTTAAGAATATCCAAATCATTTATATAAATTGACAAATTAAAATCATTAATTTCATATTTTTTAGATATTTGAGTGGTATAGTTTGAATAAAATCTTTCAAACCTTTTATCAACATAATCTACATCCTTAGGTAAATAGTCATTAACAATCAAATCAATAATTTCATTATAAAAATCTCTTCTAAAATTATTAATTTGACTTATAGGTGCAAAAAGATTTTCATCATACTTGAATTTAATATCTGTCACAATAAAAGGAAGTTTTCCGATCTTTAACAAACTGTTTTTAAGATTATGAATAGTAAGAGGTTTATTGTGAGCGATTTGTAAAGGTTCCTTACCTTTTTTTCTTATAGATAATTTTTTTCCATTTGCTAAACTAATAAAGCCTTTTAAAATAGGAAAGTTATTTTTATCAACATTAAAACTGATGGCAAGCTTTGATTTTTTTATTCTCCAAAGAGTTTCATTATTGATTAAATCCTTACTAAATTGTGACATGACACTACTTTTAACAATATAAACCTTAGAACCTTCAGATACTTTAAATTTCTTATCTCTATTAATCTTTTTTATAAATAATTTTCTCCCTTTTAAAACAGGTTTATTTGAAACCTCAAAAGTGAAAAAATCATCTCCATCTTCAACAGCTAAAACATCACCTAAACCAACTGAAGTCAAAAGTTCATGTTTTAATTTAATTGTTAGACCCTTAAAATCAACTTTTTCTGTCATTCCAATAAATAGACCAGAACCCATATTTTTCATATCAATTAGATTATTATCAAAGATATGACCAAAAGACTGTTTTCTATTAAAACCCAAACTTAATTTTTCAATAGCTATTGGGTCTCTCCAATTCTTTTTAAATTTTATTTTATTTAAAGCCACCCTATAGCTATTTATAACTATCGCAAGATAATTTTTATCTTCAATACATTCAAACTTAAAACAATCAATATTCAACTTCAATAATTCATTTAACTTAGAATACAAAGAAATATCCTTTGTTGAAAGCAAAAAAGAACCTACTTCATCAGATTTTCCATCACTTATCCTAAACTTAGCTCTACAGAATTGATTACATATCCTTTTATCTTCATCAGTGAATGAACACTGCCCAGAATAAGCAAAACATAAACCTCCATGAACGAAAATTCCAAGTTCAAGGTTTAATAAATGACCCAAGCTCACAAGATAATCTAATTCTTTATAATCTAACTCACAAGCCAAAAAAATTCTTTTAATATCAAGATCTTTAACCCAACTCAAACCTAAACTATTAATTATATTTAACTTATTAGAAATAAATATCTTAAATTTAGGCAATATATCATTAATAACCTTAATCAAACCCAAATCCTGCACTAACACTCCATCAATGCCAATCTTATAAAGATTGACGATGAATTCTACAAGCTCAACAAAATCATCTTCCCTTACTAAATCATCAACATTTAAATATATATCAACATTATAAAGATGAGCTGTTTCAACAGCCATTTTAATTTTTTCAATACTTAAAGTATCATCAAGCCAAAATGATTCTTTTTCAAATAAACAAACAGAACTTGCTCCAGCAAAAATAGCTATTTCAATATTTTCAATAAAAACAGGAACGAATAATTCAGGTAATTTCAAATCTACAACTCCAAGTACATAGACACTCCATTAGAACCATCTTCATAATAATTTTCTAAAAGATTTTTCTTCTTAAAACCAAGTTTACTGTAGAAACTTATTGCCATATTTTTAGAAGATTCAACTTCTAAACAGACAACATTAGCATCAAAACTTTTTAATACATTAATAGCTGTTTTAAGAAGAGCCGAACCCACATTTTGATTTCTAAATTCCTTACTAACAGCTATTGATATGATATGTCCTTGATTCTCATTTTTAAAGGAAAATATTATATAACCCACTATTAAATTTTTATCCTCAGCAACTAAAAACCCTGTTCCAATATCATATAGCCATTGTAACATGTTTTTTTCATAAGAATTAGAAAATGTTTCTTTTTCAATCTCATAAACTCTAATTAAATCTATGGTTTGAAATTCTCGTATTATCATTAATATAATATTATGAATTTTTTAATATATAACTATTATTATATTATTTTAAGAATAATTATGATACTATTTTAAGAATCCCATTTAGACGAATAAATAACTTCATATCCCAATGCTGTCAACTTAAAGCAATGAAACTCTAAGTCTTAAAATATTTAATTAATATTTTTATAATTTAAGTACTTCAAATCAATTAATAACAACAAATTTTTAATAAAATTTATTATCTTGACAGCATTGCATGATACCCAAAAAAATAATCTCAATAGCCATATTCAGCCAAAACTTTTAGAAACAGAAAACAGCAGAAACCTCGTTTCATAAATTTCTCAATTCCTTTGAAATCAAAGATTTTCCTAAATTGTTCATTTTGTTCACAACAAAAGTTTGATCAAAAACATTTTATAGATAGAATATAGAATTAAATTTTACTCAATTTTTTCTAAAAAAAATTGGACTTAAATTTTATAAAGAAAAAATATATAAACCTAACTATGAAATATTAAATACAAATGTCATATTTTCCAGGGTTTCATCGGTTTAAAACCCTGTTTAGCTATTTTTTCCTGAGAATTTAGAACATAATCTATAAATTCATTAACTCCTTCTTTGTCTTTATTCAAAGGCACTAAACTGATAATATGTTCTGTTTCTCTTTTTAATATATCGTTTCCTTTAAAAAAACTACCATTTAAAAAAGTGTATGCTGATTTGGAATTTTTAACAAATTTAAAAGCATCATATTGGGAATTAAGGGTTTTAATAATGTTAAAATTTATGTCATTATCATCTAAAGTTTGCCAAGCTAACCTTTGAGCTGTACCATTCACTGACACGAATTTAAGATCATTCAAATCATCAAGATATTTTATATTCTCATTTTTAAGATTTTTATCGTTTGTTATTAAAACCAAATTGTCATGAGCTATTGGAACAAATTCTAAATCTTTTTTAAATCCTATTAATGGATCATCTAAAGCTAAAATGTCGACTAAACCTCTTTCTCCTAAACTATAAGAATTCTCATCACTACAACTATAAAGTCCAAGATCCATTGAAAAATCTGTGTTTAGATATTCTAAAAGCCCAATTGTTATTGGACCACCATATATCATGATTTTTTCTACTTCATTAATCTTATCTTGGTATTGAAGATATTTTTTTAGTAGTTCGTTTCCTTTTATTGTTAGTTCTGTTCCAGATTTATTTGATTGGACTAATTGAAAACCTAACTTATCTTCAGCATTTTTAATTCTGCGATTAAGAACACTATGTGATATACTTAATTTATTTGCTGCTTTTCTTTGGGAAAAAGTTTCAGTTATTGTTTCTAATGTTTTAAATAGATTATAATCATATTTTTTTCCATCGACATTCATTCCAATTTCAGCTTTAAATTTCATATTTTTTCATCTTTAAATTATTTATATCTTAAACTATCTAATAATTTATTATATAAATAGATACTGAAAATAGAATAAGTGCTAAAAATTAGAATTAAATAAGAATATAACTAATATAAAATAATATCTAAGTTATATTCCCAAGGATATTCCAATACTTGATCCAATTCCAAATGATATTAAAAGAAGAATTAGAATTAGCATAACTTTTCCTTGACTATACACAACCATATTAACACTCCATTTCACTTATTTTTTTATTCATTTATCGAATTTTGTATTGAATTCCATTTTTGTGTCTAAATTTATTATAGTTATTAATGATTTAAATTCCAAATTGATTATTTATATGAGTAGTGTTTCATTTTTAGAATGAAATTTGAGGGTAATTTTTTATTTAGGTTAATATTTAGTAATTAATTTTTATTAGAGTTTATTAATTCAAATAAATATCCGCACTAAAATTTATATATTCATTCTATTTTTCATTGTTTTACATTCATACAGATTATTGGGAATCATCATATAATTAATAGACTATATCTTTTATTCAAAGTAATCATATATATTATCAACAATAAAAGAATATTATTTGAAGTCAAAATACCTTTTTTACATAATTTATATATGATTAAATTAATATATTATTGTAGTTTTATATATACTTTATTCTTTGTGTAAGTGTGTACACACATACACATAAATTTTTATTTAAAAATCTTTAATTTAGTTTTATTAGAATATTTCATGAATATTCAGATTTTAAATAGCTAAATATTAATTTATAAATTTTATTTTTTTATTATAATTATTTAAATAACTTATCTTACTAAATAATTAATTTTAAATCAAAAAGAAAAAAGTAATAAGTGTGTATGTACACACTTACACACAAAAATATTTATCTTCATATAAAATATAAATAAATAAGAAATCAAATAAATAAAATTTAAAACATTTAATAATTTATAAAAATATATAAATAATGGATTACATAATTCCACTAATAGAAAATAAATATATATAATCAAAAACAAAGTTAAAATTCATGGTTGAAAAAGATGAAGTTGATAAAATTTGGAAACTATCTGAAAAGTCGAGAATGAACATATCATTACCAGAAGAGTTAGCTAACTGGTTAGATGAAAGAGCATCAGATAATTGGAGATTAGACAAAGGTGCAAGGTCTAAAGAAGTAACAAAAATATTATTAGAAGCTAAAAGAACAAGTGATGAAAAAATTTAATAGCTATTTCAAATCAATGATGATAGGTGTATTAAGTGCCATTAGAAGACCTTTTAATTAACAAACCTAAGAAAAAATTATTTTTACTTGGAAATGAAGCTGCAGTCCGAGGAGCCATTGAAGCAGGAGTTTCAATTGCAGCCACTTACCCTGGAACTCCATCATCTGAAATAGGAGATGTACTACATTACTTAGCAAAAGATGCTAACATCTACTTTGAATTTTCTGTCAATGAAAAAGTAGCTATGGAAGTTGCAGCAACCGCAGCAGTGTCAGGACTTAGATCATTTACTTTTATGAAACATGTTGGTTTAAATGTTGCCTCTGACTCATTTATGACAACGGCTTACAATGGAGTCAACGGTGGAATGGTAATATTAACTGCAGATGACCCTTCGATGTTTTCATCCCAAAATGAACAAGATAACAGACATTATGGGAGATTAGCTAAAATACCAATCTTAGAACCTTCCAATCCACAAGAAATAAAAGATATGATGGTTTATGGATTTGAACTTTCTGAAAAATTCAAAACTCCAGTTATAATCCGTACAAGCACCCGAATATCTCATATGAGAGGAATTGTAGAATTAAATGAAATAAAAGCTTCAAATAATATTAATGAAAATATTCATTGGAAAAAAGGGTTTTTTAAGAAAAATCCAAAGCAATGGGTTCCTGTTCCTGGAAATGCAGCTGAAATGCATAAAAATTTAGCTCTAAAGTTTGAAAATATTAAAAAAATAAATACAAAATTAAACAAGATCTATTCTGCTCCAAAGGCCACAAAAAATAAAAATTCCAAATTCAAACTAGGGATTGTTTCAAGTGGAAGTAGCTTTAACTATGCTTACGATACAATAAATAAATATGATTTAGGAATTGATATTCTCAAACTTGGATTCACCTATCCATTTCCTGAAAAAGAAGTTTTAAACTTCATTAAAGACTTAGATGGGGTTTTTATAGTTGAAGAAGTAGATCCTATAGTAGAAAAAGAAATCTTATCAATAATAGGAAAAAATCAGCTGAAAATATCTGTTTTTGGAAAATTAAACAATGTATTCCCTATGATTTACGAATTTAATCCAGATATTTTATTAAACTCATTTAAAAAATTCTATAAAATAGCCAAAAAAGAAAATGAAAAAGTAAATGGGGGAAAAAATAATATAAACGATATTTATGATGAATTTTCTAAAGAAGAGATTAACATTAATGAATACAATCAAAACACAAAATTAGAAAATACTCAACTTAACAACTTAATTGAAAGCCTTCCAAATAGACATCCAACCTTATGTCCTGGTTGTCCACATAGAACCTCATATTTTGCAGTTAAAAAGTCTATAGAAGAACTTGAAATCTCCGAGGATAATGTGATATTTGCATCAGATATTGGATGCTATACATTAGGTATCAGTCCACCATATCAAACAGCTGATTATCTATTATCCATGGGTTCAAGCATAGGGAATGGGGGAGGATTCTCAAAAGCAACAAATCAAACTGTCATGAGTTTTATTGGTGATTCTACATTCTTCCATAGTGGAATATCCCCACTAATAAACTGTATACATAATAAAAACAAATTTGTTCTTACAATATTGGATAATAGAACAACTGCAATGACTGGAGGTCAATCAAATCCAGGGCTTAATGTAGATGGTATGGGTGATCCTGCACCAGAAATATCTATTGAAAAAATAGCTATTAGCTTAGGAATCAAATTTGTAAAGACAATAAATCCATTGAATTTAAAAAAAACAATTGAAACTTATAAAGAAGCCATCAAATATGATGGTATATCAGTTATAATAGCTAAATCTCCATGTATATTAATAAAAGGATTGAAAAAGAGAAAACCTATGGAAATTGATTATAATAAATGTAATAAATGTTTAGAATGTCTTAAATTTCTTGCATGTCCAGCTATTTCAATGAAAAATGATGAAATAATAATAGATTCACTTAGTTGTAAAGGATGTACAACTTGCAGGCAAATGTGTAAAGAGAAAGCTATTAAAATTAAAAGATAATTAACAGAATAGAAAATGATTAATATGATAGAAGATATATTCTCAAAAAATCCTGAATTTTGTAAAGACTCATACACCATATATATATGCGGTGTTGGAGGACAAGGAATAATAAAAACATCAACAATCATCGGAAACGGAGCTATAAATGAAGAAAAAAATGTGGTAATGAGTGAAGTACACGGAATGTCTCAAAGAGGAGGAATTGTATCTACGGAACTTAAAATTGGAAACTATAAGAGTTCACTTATTGAAGAATTTAGTTCAGATATGATTATCGGTTTTGAACCGATTGAAGTTGTTAGAAACTTAAATAAAGCAAACAAGGACACTAAAATAATAATCAATACACAGCCAATAATTCCTTCTAACATTAGCTCTCAAAAAAATAGCTATCCTGATATTAATGAAGTAATAGCCATTCTAAGAGAAAATTATAATTATGTGTATCCTATAGATGGTAGTCAATTAGCTAAAGAATCTGGGAATATACTAACTTTAAATATGGTTTTATTAGGTGCTGCAACTGCAGATGAAACCTTTCCAATATCTAAAGACAATATTATAATAGCTATGCAAAATAATCTAAAAGCAAATTTCTATGATATAAATGCTGAAGCTATTGAAAAAGGATATGAAAAAGTTAAATCACTTCAATAGATTTATCTTTACTTTAATTTTATTTAATTTAACTTTATTTGATAATAATATTTATATCTTATTTAATTATATTAATTATTAATCTTGTTTGATTTTAATATTTTACTTAATTAATACATTATATTGAAGTTGGAATTGGAATTATGGGATTTAAATTAAGACATAGTATACTTAAAAGAGACAGCATAGATGAAAGTTTTGAAGTTGTGGGTTCTGAAAATCATTTCGAAAATGAAGAATATATTATAGGAATAGATAGTGATACATTAATTGGAGTAGAATTAATTATAACAACTATTTTAAATAACGATTTTAAAAATTGGAATATGATTAAAGAAAATGATGAAATTAATTCATTTTCAAGCCTACTTTTAAAATTAGGTTATAAAAAAGAAGAAATAGAGTATATTTTAAATGAAATGTGACTAAATATCTTCATAAATTAAAATGGGGTATTATTCTAAATTTTATAAGTTAAAATATCTTTTATTATATTTTTTATTAAAAAAATTAATTTAAATAAATAATCCCTAATTTTGAATTAAATTAAGATCCTAATGATAAAAATCTCTATTTTAAATTCATAAATTTTAACACATATTATAAACAAAAAACTAATATTAGATTAAAATTATATAAAACACTTTACAATATTGCATTATTTATCTAAATTATGAAAACATAAAATTAACCAAAAGTCAGTTTAATATAAATAAGTTTTAAACAAGTGAAATTATGGAGTCTACAAATCATTCCAATGATGAACAATCTGAGATTGAAAAAAAATATGAAAGATACTTAGATGATTTATACTATGATGAAGATGATGAAAATATTGAAAGAAGTAAAAAGATTAAGAGAAATAAAAGACATGACCCTTCTCTAAAAGATCAATTATTATCTTATGAACGAGATCACGGTTCAATATCATCCATTCCAATACCAAAATCAAATTTAAAAAATCCAGATAGAAGTTTAACATTTGAAAAGAAAGACAATAAAAATTATAACAACAAAAATAATAATAATAAGTTAAATAAGCAAAATACAAATACAATGAGTGAATATGGCACTAATAAAACACATGATACTTATAATTATACAATGAACAATGATAACGAAGAGGATAAATATTATATTAAAACTGAATCCAATCCTTTTCCTAATTTATCAACAATTAATAAGTCATTGAATAGTGATATAAACAATAATGACTCCCATATTGAGGCATATATCAATGACAAGATATCAAAAAGAGATATAAATAAAATAAATCCAAAGGATAATAGTAATAATAGAAATAATAATCAATTAAACAATACAAACAGGAAATCTTCCAATAAAGATCACAATTATATTAAAAATGAAAAAAGAAAAATGGAAAATAAAATAATGAACAAAAAAGCTGAGTATACTAATAGAATACCACTTCATAAAAAATCTGTCTTTAACCATGATAACTCTAAACCAAACAAAACCAATGAAAATAACGACTCACAATTCATCACCACTATTTTTATTATACTAATCATTTTTATAATCTTAATGATAGTCTATGGATTTCATTTAATAACAGAACAATCAATCTTTGATTATCTGAAACTATAATCCTTTGGATTCTATCCTAAAAATAAGATTAATGTTATCACTTTCCATCAAACCAATACAATATATTAAAATAATATAATATAACTTATATATGCGAATATTATTGAAATTATTATTGTAAACCAGTTAAAAATAGAAAAAGTTGTTAAAAGGATACATAAAATATTTTTAATGTTTTAAGATTAAATGTTAAAAATAAGATAAAAATGTTTAAACTGAAAATATTTTCACAATAACTTATTGCAACCACTATTAAATGGTAACAACATTTTTCCTTGGAGATATATTTATTTAAAATTTAGAGTGAAAATTTTAGGTCTCTATAGTATTTTTTCATTCATTAATTGTTTATTATTTTTGTAAACATCTGAAATGAATATACCAACGAATATCTTCACTCATACTTCTACCTTTACCAGCACAATAACTTTTGAATTTATTCTTTAGTTCATCACTAATATGAACATTCACGACAGAAATTTTATCCATCATATCATCCTCCACATTAACACTCAAATCATTAAAAACATCACATAAAAGCATTTTTAGATTTAGATATTTCTTTATAAAAAGAATACAATTGTTACATAAACCAATGATATTTATTTATAACATTCATTAGTATATAAATGTATCGACATAAAAATGATAAAACTAAAAAATACAGTTTTATCACTAATCTCTTAAATATGAAAGAAAGTATGCTAAATATTAAATAGCTATTGTCAAGACAACTTAATTTAGTAAGATTTTAAAAATGAATTTTCAGATAAATCATAGAAAATATTCATATTTAGATAGATTTTCATTGAGAGGCTGTTGCACAATTATTTTTTTAATCCTGTTTAGAATAGTTAGATTTATATGTGAGTAAATATAATACTATAATATAAGAAACCGAAAATAGTTTTAGGTGTAAATTATGACTACCAAAGAGTACAATAAAAATATAGAGTTTTTACTACCGATGAAACTAAATTATGCTGAACCATCGGATAATTGTCTTTTAGTGGAAAAAGTCATAGACTCCATGAAAGGCACAAAAAGGTATAAAAAAGAGTTAAAAAAGTACAAAAAAGCTCATAAGTTTAAGCCTGGTCCATCTGCTTATAGTATGGAAATGATGTTAACTATAATAATGGTTGGTGTTGTTGATGGTATTTTCAGTTCGTAGGTTAGCCAAAGCTGTTAAAAGAGATGTTGCCTATATGTATTTATCTGGCTGTCAAATGCCAGACCACTCCACATATCAGTCGATTTAAAAAAGAACACAAAAACTATAATCAGTAGTTCGTAAAGTGTTTTTGTATTTTGTGTTTTTTGTTTTTTATTCTTTTTTTATCAATTGTTTTTATTCTGTGCTTGTAATTGTTTTAGATTGTTGTGTATTTTAAGTTTGTTAGTTTGAAATTTCATGATTTTATGGCATTTTTTAGGAAATTTTTCATGGAGCTGTTAATTTTATAAAATTGTTATGCTGTTATTAAATCCTAATTTTTCTTCTGTTATTCTGTTGATCTGTTTTAACATTGTTTTGAATGTCCATGTTACTGGTTGGCGACCACCTTGTCGTGGCATGCTGAGATATGTCCATTGGATGTAAATCCAAATATTAACTAACAGAAAACTTAATCCCACATATAATAGTCTCAATACTGGATTTTTTGTGCTTGTGCGTATTCGTGCTTGGTTCATTAGTCGGTAGCTGGATTCTATTCCAAAACATTTTCTATATTCTTTAAATGTATATTTTCACTGAAATATCCATATTATACACTGCATATGCAAAATATTCTACTCCATTTCGACCATATTTACCCTTAGAATATTTAACCACTACATTAACTTGAAAAATAACTTCTTTTTCTTTTGAATACATAGTGTAGTTGGTAGAGTAGCTTCTCCTACCTTTGAAAAGTTTTCGTATCCCTCCAGCAGATCCTCTCTTCACACAAGGCATAATATAAGGTATATTCTCTATCCTGAAGATAATCTATAAACTTCTACTGTGTAAAACTCCCTATCAAGGTAAAGCCCCTTAACTTTAAACCCATTATTCTGAATTTCACTTATTAAGAAGTCTACAGTTGTACTCTTAAACTATCTCCTTTTCTGATAGGTTTCGCGGCTAAAGTATAACGTTTATTCCTTAATATCATATATATGGAAGCATAAGCAAAAAATCGACCAGTTCCTTGCTTAGGTTTAGTTTTTATAGTGTCACCATCATTTTTTTTCCTCACCATAATATGGGATGTTGACAAAATCAATAGCAAAAGTATTACTTTTTCTGTGTATGGTTTTACTCGCATGAATTTTCAATTGATCATTCAAACTCTGTTGAAATTGATTTGAATCCAGGTTACGAAGCCTATATCTAATTGTTCCTTCCGAAGGAGCATCAATAGAAAGGTTACTGACCTGATTAATACTAGTTTGAGATGCAGCAGCATTAAAAAGGTGATAAATAATAGTTTTATCACTATATATTGAATTAGGAGCTGAATTCAAATTTAACAAATCTTTAATCACATGTACCGAAAAGTTTAATACATCATTATTCAATAATACTTTATGTGGGTTGTTTTTTTTTGGCATAAACTTAAATATTACAACCCACAACATATAATTTTCTACTTTGCGAACTACTGATTATGTTTAATTTAGAATTTCGCACGGAATCTATTTTTTTCACATGAATTATATTATGTTTTTAATAGTATATTATGTTCAGCATTTTGCTTTAGAAATCCAATGTTTTTTCTACTCTTTAAATAGCAAATTTATCCCCCGTTCCTAAAACTTATACTATATTCTAAACCCCCTTTTTTTTGTACAATAAATTTACCTGGTTTTACACTATATTATCATACATTGATTCATCTAAATGAGCCTAAATATTTCTTCGTTTATATTCACTTCCTTTTTTTTAAGGATTCTTCTGCATTCTCATGGTCTTATACCAAGAATTTTTGCCAAGGTTTACGATAATATATAATCTAAGCTTTTACAAATATAGTTTCACATTTTTGATTGAATTATTCAACACCATAATACTCTTATTCTATAATTTTTCGAGCTCTATTCAAGAGTTAAATACTACTTCATTTTCCAATATTTTGTCTATATTCATCTTTCTCATCATCAGTTAAATATTCGAAGGTCCTCCCAAGTATTTATAATGTTTGGGATTCATAACCCTTCTAATCCTTTCTTCTATTATACTATATCCACCCACCTGGTGACCTGTAGGTTCACTTATAATTTAAAAATTCAGAAAGCCATCAGGCGATTTTTCACCATATTTTTAACAGCTTTTTATGAAAGTTTAGCTTTTGAAACATATTTGCAATCTTTCTTCTTGGTTTTTATAAAGAACATTTAACTCTATCATCCAATAGATGATTTTCAATTTTCTTTTGAATCATATTAACCGTAAATAACCATCCATATACTAAATAAGT
The DNA here is from genome assembly GCA_031272765.1 of Candidatus Methanovirga australis. Lineage (GTDB taxonomy): Archaea > Methanobacteriota > Methanobacteria > Methanobacteriales > Methanobacteriaceae > Methanovirga > Methanovirga australis. The sequence goes on from JAISTD010000224.1 coordinate 22,339, forward strand.
ATATAAAAATCATTACTCATAAAATTTTCGTCAAGGACTATAATATGAAAAAATAAAATATGGAGAAAATTGCAATAGAATTTTGTGTATTTAAACAAAGAAATATTGGAACAAGGGAGAAAATTGCAAAAAAAGTAGGAATCAAAGAAAATGATGCATTACATACATCTTGTGCAATATTTAGTAATTGTTCTTATTTTTTAACAGCAGATTATAAACTAACTATAAAAATTTAGATAATAGAATAATCAATCCAATTGAATTTATTAAAGTAATGGATGGAGAAATATGGAAATTATAATAAGAAATGAAGCTATTGAGATTTTAGTTAAGAAATTAGGATTAGTTGATACTGAAAGATTCATTGATTCAATAAAGAAAATTAATTATTATTTTCTAAAACAAACATAGTTTCAAGGATTTTATAATCATCTTGATGTTTAGATTGAATTTGCAATCCAACAGGGATCCCATTAGATTCTCCTGCCTTAATACTTCCTGCAGGTATCCCAGTTAAATTAGCAATAACAGTTAAAATATCATAAGCATACATTTCCATTGGATCTAACTTATCTCCTATTTTGTGTGGTAGTTTAGGAACAGTTGGACCAGTAATTAAGTCAACATCACTCAATAATTTATTTATTTCATTTCTAATAAGTGATCTTGCTTGTAATGCTTTTTTATAATATTTTTCACTGAATTCCTGCTGTGAAATATAAGAACCTAAGCCAATTCTTCTTAGAACTTCTTCTCCACAAACATCCTCAATTTTATGACCATACTTTCTTCCATCATATTTTCTTGTGGCTGAAAAGAACTCAACATAATTGATTAAATAATATGTTGGAAGAGCTAAATCAATGTAGTTAAAGTCTAATTCAACAATTTCAGCTCCAAGATCCTCAATTTTAGAAATAGAATTATTAACTACCTTATTAACCTTTTCATCACTAACCTCATGGAATTGTTTTATTGTAGCTATTTTTTTTCCTTTTAAATCCGCAGTATCTTTAGCATCTAAAAAATTAGGAGTATTCCATTTTAGACTTGTACAATCATAAGGATCATTAGCTATTAAATTATTTAGTGCAATAGCTATTCCATAGCTATCATTTGCTAATGGACCAATTTGATCCAAACTCATTGATAAATCTAAGAGTCCTTGTCTTGAAACTCCACCATAACTTGGTTTAAATCCTATAACTCCACAATGAGAAGCAGGATTCCTAATTGAACCACCCGTATCTGATCCAATAGCTATATCACACATTTCACCAGCTATAGCAGCAGCACTTCCTCCACTTGAACCACCAGGTATTCTTCCAGGTGCAGAAGGGTTCTCAGTTACCCCATAATATGAACTCTCAGTTGAACTTCCTGCTGCAAATTCATCCAAGTTTGTCATTCCAATTATTATTCCATCTTCTTGTTTAATTTTTTTTATTACTGTTGCATCATAACTACCAATATAATTTTCCAATGTTTTTGATGCTGCAGATATTGTAAAGTCCTCTACATTAATATTTGCTTTTATACCAAAAACTAAACCTGCTAAACTACCAGTTTTTTCTTTATTTTTAATTTTATTACTAATTTCTTTGGACTTCTCAAGAGCATAGTCAGTATTAATTTCTAAGAATGCATTTATAGATTTGTTACTTTTGTTAATATTATTAATGAAGTTTTCTACATTATTCTCTACTGTCATTTCTTGATTTTTAATTAGTTCTCTTTTCTCCAAAATATTCATTGAAAAAACCATCCGTTAATAAAATAATTTGTTAATAAAAATATAAGTTTAAATAGTTGTAATATCAGTATATTGTCTAATTTAGTCAAAATATATCTCTAATTCAACTATATATTACATCATATATTCTAATTTAAGCACATCTTTAATTTAAACTCAATAAAATTGTGCTTTAATCTCTTCAGCAGTGATCAGTCTATCACAATAGTAACATCGAAGAAGCACAGGTGTTTCCTTTACAAATTTAAACTTTGGTTTAATAGGTTCGTTAGTGTTTGTAACACATTTTTGATTTGTGCATTTAATTATAGAGTTTAATTCATTTCTAAATTTGATTTTTTCTTTAGTAACTATCTCATAGTTCCGTATAATATTAATAGTAGCATTCGGAGCTATTAATGCAACTTGATCAAGTTCAGTTGGCTTAAGTTCTCTACTTTCAATTTTTACAATATCTTTAAATTCAATAGCATCTGACGGAACATTCATAGCTATTGTTAAGCTTGTATTCTTTTTTGGAAGCCCTAAAACATTTAAAACATGCAATGATTTATTAGCAGTTATATGATCAATAACTGTGCCATTTTCAATCTGTTTAACCTTCATTTCACGATTTTTTTTCATCGAACACTTCCAAACAAATATTATAATAGACAATACAACAAATTATAACACAATAATAAGATTTAGGATAATAAATCATATAATAATAATGTTATATTAATTAGAGAAGTTAAAAATTATTAATTCTCTAATCAAAGAATAATTCAACGAATTTAGCATAAACTGGTCTTGTAATGAAAATACCAACTAAAACACCAAGTATTGTTGTAAATGCAAACCCAGCTAAAACACCAATACCACTTGCACCTCTTGAAAATCCTACATATACCAATGGTAACATTGCTGCAATTAATGTTCCAGCTGATGCAAAAATGATAAATAATGCATTTTTAACATTTGTTCTTGTTCTTGCTTTTCTTCGTCTTTCGGCTTTTTTGCTTTTAGTAGAATCATCGTGATGAAGAACTTCATCAGTGATGATGATCTGGTCATCCACACCTGTTCCTATTGATGCAATAAGACCCACAATAGCTGCAAGGTCTATGTTCCATTTAATTGCTGATGCTATTCCCATAACTATTAAAACCTCAGATATACTTGTAATTACTATAGGGATAGCAAGGAAAGGTTTTCTATATCTAATAAAAATCACTGCAGATATTGCTAAAATAGCTAACAGTCCTGCAAAAATAGCTCCACTAAAGAACTTATCTCCTAATTCTGGAGAAATAGTACTTGAACCTATAACTTTAACTTTCACAGGCATTGAACCAGATTTAAGAACTGTAAAAAGTTCTTTTGCCTTAGCTTCAGCTTCAGCAGGACTATTAGCTGTTCCTTGTACTTGAACTGTTTTAGCTGCTTCCCCATTTGCTAACTCTTCACTAAGTTCAGGAGCATTTTGATCAGTTAAATTACCATCTAAGTACATATAAACCTTAGAACCTGCCTTACCTTTCACATTAGCAGCAAATTTTTTAGAACCTTCTGTGGTAACAGTGAAAGGTACATTCCAACTGTTACCTTGTGCTTTATAATCGTCAACCTTTTCAATATCAGTTCCAGACAAAACTGTCACATTATCAACTTTTGCTTCAAAAACACCAGGATTACCAACTAATTTCTCTATTTCTGCTGCTGTCACACCAGCCATTTCAATGATAACCAATTGGTCTCCACTTGATCTAACTTTAACATCTTTTACTCCAAATGTATTTAAACGTTTGTCTATAACATTTGTAACAATGCCCATCGTATCTTTATCTACAGGATGTTCTAATTGTAGTTGGACTAAAGAACCTCCCTTCAAGTCAAGACCTTGAGATATTCCATGGAAGGAAATTAATAGAATACTTCCTAAAACCAAAATTATCATTAATATTGTTTGTTTATCTTTAAGGAATTCAGATAAGTTTCGAGATCTTTTAGATTTCATACATTATCAACTCCTTTGTCTCCTAAGTACCATCTTATAATTCCAAGGTTCATTAACCATGTAGCTATTATATCTCCAAGTAAACCAAATATTAAAACTATTGCAATATTACTTAAAGTACTTGCTTCAGGTATGTAAATAATAGTGACCATATATAAAACTGCCATTGCAACAATAGCTGCAATAGACATTGTAAGGCCAGTTTTCATAGCATTTAAAGCTCTTTGAGAAACTGTGCCATCTTTTCTTTTTAAAAGTCTTGTTGTAAGTAAAATATCACTATCTACACTATAACCAATTAACATCAATATTGCTCCAACAGACGCAATTGATAAATTTATATGGAATATTGACATTCCTCCAACAGCCACTACAATATCACTAACAGCAGCTAAAATAATCGCAATGGAAGGAACAAATTCTCTAAATATTATAAAAACAGTTATTGACATAAATATAAATGCAAAAGCTATTGCCCAGTAAATCTGCACCATTGCCTCAGCACTTAAAACAGGTCCAATTGCATTGTATGAAATTATTTTACCTGTATCACCAAGTGCATCAATAAAATGGGTTTCATTTATCTCAGTTCCTATTTCAATACTTGTTTTTGAACCAGTTCTACTTAAAACTTCAACATCAGTACCATTTAATTTAGTTGATAGTAGATTTTTCAATTCTGGAGAAGATATATCCTTATTTAATTCTAAATTAGCGATTGATCCACCCTTTAATTCAATTCCTTCTTCAAGACCATTTGCAAGTACAACTCCAAGCATTATCACCGTGACAATAACAGGTATGGCAATTAATAGCTTATAATTCTTCATCATTTTCTCAATCATTAAACTACACCTAAATATTTCATATTTTTAATTTTTATATGCTTAAATTTTTATATACTTAATAAACATTATTAAACTTTTGTCTATTATTAATTAAGTAACATTTTAAATTATTATTACTATTATTTTAAATATTATTATTAAAATTTAAATTATTATTAAAATCCATTTTTAGAAATTTATATTTAAATTAAATTTTTAGAATTAAGAAATTAATTAAAAAATTAAATTCATTTATCAAATTCAGTTTAATATTAGTTAGATTAATTATTTAATTTGATAATTTAAACATGATTTTATATATTCAAAATAATTTCATGAAATAATTTAGAATTATAATAATAATCTATATAATTATTAAATTTATATCATATATAAGTTTAATTTTAGTTATTTATAAATTTTTATTAGCAAAAATTTTTTTTATTAACAAAAATGAAATTTAGTAAACAAATGAAAAATAATTACAATAAAAAAAAACAATGCAAAATTAGAATAATATAAGCTTTTTAAGATAAGAAGTCAACTATTAAAATGATATAATTAAAGTTCATACTTCTTTTTTAAATTTAATAAAACAATCTCACTGTGGGTTCCTAATCTTAATGGGGGGCTCCCTGTTCCAACGCCATCGCTAACAGATAAATAGCTATTTCCACTTTTAAAAATTCCTCTTATATATGGAAACATTCTTTTAAAAATTAAATTTATTGGATAAAATTGCCCCCCGTGTGTATGACCTGAAAGCTGAATATCAAAACCAATTGAACTAAAATATTCCCAATTGACTGGAACATGGTAAACTAAAATATTTACCTGTTTTGGATTAATTACTTCTTCTATTTTTTTAATTGTCTCTAATTGTTCATCTTGATTTCCAAAAGAATAAGCTAATCCAAAGATATTTAATCCTTTAAATTCAAGTTTTTCATTTATAATGCTTGTAATACCTGCATTTTCAGTTGCTTTTAAAAGTTCATCCATTTCCCTATAATAATCATGATTTCCAAATACAAAGAATATTGGTATATTAGAATTCTTTAAAGTAATAAACATATCTTCTTTAATTGGTGAGTATCCATCAGCCAAATCTCCTGAGATTATTATTATATCTGCAGTTATAGAGTTAAGTTTATTAACCAAATCTTTCAACATTTTCTTATTTCTTATTGAACCTATATGTAAATCTGAGATATGTATAATTCTAAGTTCTTCACCTAAGTTAACAATCTCAAGGTTATGCTCATTTATGACAATTCTATGAGCATTAATATACCCATAAATTCCAATTGAAACAACAACTAAATATAATCCAACGATTATATTTTTTGGAAGAGAAATAGCTATTTCAACAATATAAATTCCAAAGGTCAGTATTCCACACATTAATACGAACCATTTAAGTATTTCAGATAATGTGATTGAAAATCTTGTAATTGGATTTGAATAGGAATACTCAACTGTAAAAGACATTAAATCAATGAAGACAATAGCTATTGTAAGAGCAATAACATTAACCTCTTCCACAAAAATAAGACTCATAAAATATATAAGAAAATAAAGATAAAAACCATAAAATAATGATTTTACAGGACCCATCATCAAAAATCTCATGTTTAACTTCATAATCAATCACAAAAACATTATAAACTATTAATTTTAGTAAGATTATGAATCAGGGATTATTGAGCTTTCACTTAACAAACTCACCCAAATATAGTCATACATATGAGATTTTCTAATATCTGCAATATCTTTAAGTAATTTATCCTCAATTAAAACATTTTCAACATCCTCATGATATTTATCATAATTAAGTTTTATTCTAACACCACTTAATTGGCTTGTTACAGGAGTTGGAGAATTAACATATTTAATAGCTTCAACCTGATTTTCAATTGCATTTTTAACAAAAATAGATGGAGCTATTGGAGGATCAGAAATCATTTCCTTTCTTTTCTCATCTAAAATCTCTTCAACTGTTTTAACTAACTCTCTTAAAGCTCTGATGTTTTCTCCTCTTTTTAATCTTCTTGGAATTCTACCTAAACCAGGAACATATCTATCAACACCGTTCAAATCTTTCACATCAATATCAGGAGCACCAGTAACAATAACAGGAATATCAATATTGTTATATAAGAAAAATTTATCTATTATACATTGTTTAAAGCTGCCTAAAGCAAAAACAGCCACATCATGTTCTTCAATTAAAGCTATTTCCTTTTGAGTTATTCCAGCTATTCCCTTCCCAGCCCCTCTTGCCAAACCAATCATATTATCCTTAGCACCAAAACGGCGAAGATATTCTGAAATATCACAAGCTGCATGAGGAAGATGATGCCTTGCAAGAGTTGGTGAGACAATAGCTATTTCAGTTCCAGCCATAGGTGCAACAGAAACTTCTCCTAAAAGTTCTTTAGCCTTTTCTTTAATTCTATCAACATCTTCAATAGGAATAGCCATATTTAAAACTAAATCCATCTGTATAATGTTTTCTTGAAGTATGAATCCACCCAAATCATCGATAAGTTCTTTCATTTCCTCACTTTTATGAATTCCACCAGAATATGTTAAAGTTTCATACATTAACCAAATAACTCCTTTAAAATCCTTTTTATAGACTTTTAACTTTTTATAGTCTTTTAAATCATTATAAACTTTAAATATTTTTAATAATATTTTATCATAAGGTATTTTGTTTATTGAAAGCAGAATTGTACAAGTTATTAGAAATATATTATTCAAAGTATTGGTTATTTTTGTAACCAATCATATATATACTATTGGCTATTTTCAAATTCAAATATTTATATTGTGAATTGTACATATTCTTTTTTTTATATTAAAAAAAATCATTGCATAATAAAGAATATCTATAACTGATAATATAAATTTAAGAAAATTATATAAAAGAAATTATATAAATTTAAGAAAATTCATTTTTAATAATAACATTATCACTTACTATGAATTTAATAATTAATTTTATAAAAAATGTGCCATAAACTATAATAACAAACATAGAATATAATGATTTATAGCTATTTGTGTGATTTTATGAAGAGGTTTGCATTAAAAATTGCATATATTGGATCTAATTTTTATGGATTCCAAAGACAACCAAATCATAGGACTGTTGAAGGAGAAATCATAGATGCTTTAACTGATTTAAAATTAATAACTAATGCAACGAATTCTAAATTTTCCATTGCTGGGAGGACAGATAAAGGTGTTCATAGTTTAGGGAATGTTATAGCATTTAATTCAGGAAAAGAACCAATACTAAATCAAATAAACGATTTTTTAAGTGATGAAGTCCAATTAATAGCTAAAACCTCTGTTCATTTTGGATTTAAACCCAGATATGCGATAATGAGACATTACAGATATTTTTTAGAGAATTTTTATGATGATGAATTAGATATTTCATTGATGAGAAGGTTAGCTAAACTTTTTGAAGGAGTCCATGATTTTGCAAATTTCACAAAGAGAAATCAAAGAGTGTCTATTCGTAAAATTGATAAGATAAATATTAATCAGATTGATGGTGACAACGGAACTTACCAGATTTATATTGATGTCTTTGGTGAGAGCTTTCTTTGGAATATGGTTAGGAAAATGATGGCTGTGTTCTGTAATGTAGGGAAAGGTAAGTTAAATATAGAAGATGTAACCGATTATTTTAATCCTTCTTTTAAAGCTAATATTAAAGCATTACCTTCAAGAAATTTGATTTTGGTTGATGTTCATTATAAAAATATTATATTTCAGTATGATGATTATGCAATGGAAAGATTTCAAAGAGTTTTAAAAAGAAAGATGTTTGAATATGAGAAAAACTACTCTTCAACTAAGAATATCTTATTCAGCCTTCCTGATTAAATAATGAAGATTACTATTCATATTAAAATTTTTTACCTTAGATATTCATCAATATCATCCACTGATCTCATTATCCACATATTTTTGCAAGAGTATTAATATCTCCTGTAACACATTTTCCAGTTTTTTCTTTGGATCTTATTTATCTAATTTTTCACTAAGTTCTTTATAATTAAAAGGTATTTCTTTTATTTTTAATTCTATTCTACCATCTTCTTTAGTTTGCTATTTTATTATTTTTGAGGATGGATGAGGTTAATGTTTTTTTTGATTTTTTAATACTTTTTCTGTATCTGTCTAAAATTATGGTGATAGATCTATAATGTAAAAATATTTTGACTTATTGAATACTATACTTTTCATTGATTTTGGGGTTTCTTATCAACTCTTAATTAAAATATTTTTTAGTGCATAACAATTGTTATCACCAATATTTTTGGCAGAGTCCTTAAATAAAATGGTTTTTATGATAAATCAACAGTTATAGATAATTTTTTATTATTCAGTACATTATCTTATTTTTTACTTTTTTTTTAATTTTAATAACCTTTACAAGTTTCTAATTGTTTAATTTTTAGGCACTGTACCTTTTATGTGCTGATGTTTTTATGATATGAGAAAGTTAGTATCTCTTTTAAAGTCCACATATTTGTATGTTAACCCTGTTGACATCATAGAACTTAGTTTATCATATTTTTTCAAAAACATTATCTCTTAATCTTTTTTAAATTAAGTTTCTTCAAAAAAAATGCACTTGTGCAAAGTTCATGATCGGTTATTTGTAAAAGTAAGATGGTGTTGCAACCATTCATCTTCTTTTAGAATATACTAAGGTTTTTCGTGCCAATTTTTTTTGTTCTATTGCCTTAAATTTATTTTTTATCCCTCAAAAAATTCATTATCCTAAAATCAGTATTTTAGGCTTTTAAGTTTTGAAATTGGGAGATTGGTGACTTCACTGACTAAGTCTAATTCCATTCCTTTTCTTAAAAGATTGATGGCTATTTCCAACTTACCATCATTCATTCCTTTTTGCTCTCCTTTTATTATTCCTTCTTTCATCCCTTCTATTTTACCTTCTTTTATTCCTTCTATTTTTCCTTTTTTTATTCCTTTTAATTCTCCTTGTTTTCTGCTGTGGTTTATTTCACTTTCAAATTCCATTTTTGCTAATTGTCTCATTTGATAGTCGTGAAAAGCTTTTTCATCTGAGAGTAGTTCATTGAATTTTTCATCTGCTGCTTTTATGTCTTTATCCATCTTAATCACCTCATCTATAAGTTTTTTTGGGCTTTTTTTATCAAAGAATATCATCCATCTATGTAACGGGTTATTCAAGTCTTTTTGTTTTAGTTTTCTGAATGCTGGAATGTTTATATTGTATATTGTCAGATAGTCTGAGTATAGACATTGATCTTTATTTCCAAGTATATTAAACTTTTGGTTAGTGAGATTATTCTGACAAAATTTAAAATCCAAGATATTGATTAATGTATGTGGTTTTAAATCATTTAATTCACCTTTTTTCACTGAATTGGAATATTCCCTCGCTAAATACAGTAAACTTCTTTTTTTGAAGTGGTGCTGATTTTGTCTTTGCACTTCTATTATGAAGTGTCTTCCATCTGATGAAACTGATCTTAAATCAAGTATGCAATTTTTTTTGCCTTTAATTTCGGCTGAAATTAGTTTATTTTCAATAATCTCTATAAATTCAATTGAGTCATTGTTTTCTTTAAGCACTGCATTGATGAACGATTTTAGTTGTCTTTCCATGCCCTCACTTGCCATATACTGAGAAAACAAAAAGTCATCCAACGGATCAAAATACCTTGTAGTAATAATAATATTACCTCCATAAAAAAATTTCTTAATCAACAAGTATCATTTAGTAATATTTTATTTTGTATTGATTCATATATTAATAATACTTTTAACTAAATTAATATTTATAAGTGATGTTAATTTTTAGGAGTATGTATTGATATTTTCAAGTTAATAATTAAATATAAATTAGAATATTATTTTACTGAAATTTTACAATTATGATCAATTTTTTTAAGAATTAAGACTGTTTTTTTTATTTGGTGGGCTTTTTCTATTATATTGAAATATTCGATATGTTTATATGGTATGAAAATATAATATTCTATGTTCTAATTAAATGGAATTATAAGTATAAAAAAAATAATGATGATGGAGTGTATAAATGTATGTATAAGAAGAGTAGAAAGATGGTATTAATGATGTTAGGCATTGCATTGTTTATGGTTTGTGGTTTGACTGTGGCTCATGTTTTCACAAGTTCCCAAAATATCAATACAGGTCAAACTAGTGGTGGTTGGGGGGGTGATGTTTATGGTAGTTATGATGGATACACTCACCAATTAACTTTAACCCCACAAATCACTCCTGGACCAAGTGGTAGTATGCCAGCAGCTAATTTAATGTATTGGTTTGAGATTTTCAATAATGGTACTCCATTACCTATGAGCACTTATCTTGGGTCTACTCCAGCTATTGTGGATGGTACTGTTCCAAGTTTCAGCACGAATTTACTGGGTTTTGGAGATATTCCAAGTGGAAATATTAGTATTAATGTTGCTTTTGGTGGAACATCTTACACTTCAAGATTTAACTATTTTGATCAAACTATTTTTTTGAGCGTGACTGGTAATGACAAGCCTGATTTGAATACAAGTATTCTTGGTGAAAATATAACTGTTAATAGTGGTGATTCTTTAGATTATAAGGTTAGATTGGTTGATAGTAATGGTAATCCTGTAACTGGTGCTCCTGTTACTTTAACCGCAAATGGTGAGGATCATACTGTCACTACTGATGTTGATGGTTATGCATCCTATGAATTCACTAATATTAAAGAGGATATGACTGTTACCGCTGCTTTTAATGGTGTGGAAGGAGCTAATGTTTATTATCTTTCTTCAACAGGTAGTTTTATGATTACTGTGAATCCTGCACCTAACCCTGATAATAATGGTACAGGTGGTAATGGTGGTGGTGATTGGTTTGATAGTTTCTGTGATGGTTTGCCTTGGACTGGTATTCCTTTATTGGTTTTAGTGTTTGCTATTGTTGGTGGAGTTTATTACTACAAGAAAAAATAAGTTTAAACCCATTTTTTTTAGGGGAAAAGATTGGGGTTTTCAAACACTTTAAAATATTCTTTTTTCTTTTATGAGGATTGGGATATGGTTAAAATATACCTATTTCAGTATGGATAGTTGGTTGTTTGTAATAAGTTTCGACAGTGAGGGAAGCGACATAATAGCTATTAACAAGTATGGATAGTTGGTTGTTTGTAATAAGTTAATGGCTTGGGATATGGTTAAAATATGCCTATTATTCAGTGGAAATTCAATGTTTTTAAATTTGATTTAAAGATAAATTTAGCTTTTAAATCTAAAATTTTAATTTATAGCACTTGAAATAATTTTCTTAAGTTGTGGACTTTCTAAATAAATATTGTTTTATTTTAAGTTTTTTGCTTAATTGAATAAAGATGTTTTTTAATATAATTAATTTTAATATTATTTAATAAGGAAATAAATTATATTTGAATGATGTTTTTAAACAGAGAATAAATTCTTCTAAAATAAATTTTTAACAATGAAGAATAAATCCTTCTGCTGATTTTATGGTGATGAACAGGAAAATAAGGAAATAGTTGTAACAATAAAGAATAGGTCCTTCTTCTGATTGAAAATAATTTTTTAATATAGTCATTTTGTAAGATTTTTATAAAATTATAAATCTTAATACTTAATATATATTATTTAAATTTAATTTAAAGATATTATAAGATATAATTAATATTAATAGTTGATAAACATGACCATAATGACTATAGAGGCTGTCCAACAATTATTTTTGTTCAACCTATATATAGTGAATTGCATACTTATTTCTGGATATTCAATTATTTTTAAATAAACTTTTGGAATTTAATGATATATAATAGTATAAGAAAATTTAATGATTAATCTTAAAATATAAATTAAACATTAAAAATGACTTTATTTTATCAATTAATTTTAATAAAGATTGTTTATAAAAAAATAATATAATTTTAATAATATTAAAATGAAATTTAACAATTTTAATCAATTTAAAATAATTTAAATAATTTTCAATAAAAATCAATAGATTAAACTTTTGTTGTGAGTCAGAATTGTTAGACAGAGCCTATGATTTGTAATTAAAAAAGTTTAATATAAATGAGTATCAAACATAGTATAATAAAAAAGGAGAAATATAACTCTACCAACTGTAAATATAAAAAAAATTTATATATGGGGCTGGTACTAATGACAACAGTTGAAATAGAACCAAAATTATTAAAAAAAATCACTAAAATAGCTAAAAAAGAAAATAAAACAGAAAACAGTATTATAAACGATGTACTGAAAAAAGGATTGGAAAACAGGGAAAGTAAAGAAGTTGCTTTTGCAAGAATGGAACGATTAACTAATGGAAAAATAAAAATACTTAATAAAGACACTTATAACCCTAATCCTACTGATGAGGAATTAAATTCAATAGTTGGAATAGTTAAAGCACCAAAAGGAATAGATCCTGTTAAAGCATTGCTTGATTTAAGAATGGGAAAGGATTAAAACTATGATATTTGTAGATGCGAGCTTTTTAGTAAGTTTAATCACTAAAGAACCAGGATCTTATGATAGAGCTATCGAATTATGGGAGAAAAATAAGCATGAAGACAAGCTAATTACTCCTTCTGTTATTAGTGAAGTCATCAACACTTTAAATGTTAGATTAAAAGTGGATATAGAATTAATTGATTATGCTTGTGAATTTATGCATGATAATTTAGTAATAACCGATGATTATGAATATCATGTTGGTGCTGTAAAGAATATTAAATCGTTCCAGCCTTCAAGAGTACCTTTTTTTGATTGTTTATATATGAATGTAATGGAAGAGTTGGGAATAAAAGAAATATTATGTTTTGATAAACATTTCGACTTAAACAAAAACATAAAAAGAATATACTAACATTATAATAATTATTTTTTCTAATTTTTTTTACATAATTTTATTGAAAAGTCATCTGAAATACAAAATAAATTACTAACTTTAAAGATATTTTTTTATTCTTGAGGTTGCCCAACAATACAGGGTCATGAAAAATGATTTGCTCTATTTTCAATTTAAATACTTGTACGGTCTTACACCGCACGAAAATAATTGTTAGACAACCTCTCTAAAATAAATTTTTAACAATGAAGAATAGGTCCTTCTGCTGATTTTATGGTGATGAACAGGAAAATAAGGAAATAGTTGTAACAATGAAGAATAGGTCCTTCTTCTGATTGAAAATAATTTTTTAATATAGTCATTTTGTAGGATTTTTATAAAATTATAAATCTTAATATTTAATATATATTATTTAAATTTAATTTAAAGATATTTTATAAGATATAATTAATATTATAGTCTTTTTGGTATATTTTATAATTTTTAATTTATTGAAGTCCAATGTTCGTAAATCCATTTTTCAGCACACTTTGTATATTTTAAAAAATTTTCAAATCCATTTACAACTT
>JAISTD010000018.1 GCA_031272765.1 Candidatus Methanovirga australis
TCTACTACTAATGCTAAAAAAAATGACGATTATATAGAAGGTTTAGCGAAAAATATCACGAAAAACAAAACTACTAAATTAGAAAAGGCAGAAGCTATTTTTGATTGGGTTAAAAACAATTTAGATTATTCTGGCTATGTTGGTACCAAGTATGGTGCTAAAAAAACCATAATCATTGGTAGAGGAAATTGTGTAGACACCTCCCATGCATTGGTTGCTCTTCTAAGAGCCAGTGATATTCCTGCAAGATATGTAAATGGAAGATGTGAATTTATAGAAGGAGAATTAGAAGGTAAAACTCTTTCCCATGTATGGATTCAGGTTCTTATAGATGATAAATGGATGGTTGCTGATGGAACCTATGATGAAAATAAATTAGGATATGTAACTAATTGGAATCCAAATTCTCACTCTGTTTATGGTATTTATCCAAGTTTATAATGAAATTAGCTTTTTTAGAGGCATTTTTAAAGAAATTGATTTTTCAAAAATGATATAAATTTTCATTAATCAAATTGATATGCATAAAGATAATTTTATCTTCATTGAAACTAAATTGATTTTTCATAAAAACATTTAAATATAATAAATTTTATAACTAACAATAACCTTTATGGGCGGGTATTAATTTTTACAATTTTATAATCTTTAGAAAATAAGATGAATTCTTAGTTATTTTTATTATTTAACTTATTTTTACCCAATTTTAATTTATATTAACTTATTTTGTATTTTACTTTATAATTTAATTAATAGTTTATTTCTATTTACTTATTCATTGTTGTGTTTTTAATAATTTATATATTAATAACTATTATCCTGTTAATATAAAAAGTATTATTATTTCAGTTTATGAGATAATTTTATCTAAATTTTACTTATTATAGAATATTTAAAGCTTTTAATAGCTTTTAGTTTCTTATTATAATTTCTTATTTGAAAATATTAGAGGAAATGATTTTATGGCAAAGGCGAAAAGAAGAAGAGTACGTGATACATGGAAAGAGAAATCTTGGTACACCATTAAAACACCAACTGAATTTGGTGACAACGATATTGGTGAAACACCTTCAAGAGATTCTGATTTCCTTATCGGCAGAAGAGTAGAAGTTACAATGCGTGAATTAACTGGAGATTTCTCTAAACAATATGTTAAACTTAAATTTGAAGTTAATAATGTTGCTGGAGATACTGCAAATACTAAATTCATTGGACACAAACTTACAACTGATTATGTTAGAAGTATGATTAGAAGAGGCAGTAGTAGAATAGATGCTCCTGTTACAATCACTACTAAAGATGATGTTAAGATTAAACTCCATATTTTAGCTATTACAGTTAGGAGAGCTAAATCTTCTCAACAAAGATTCATGAGAGAGTCTATAATTAAACAAATCCAAGCGGCTTCTAAAAATAGAACATATGAAGACATTATTGAAAGTTCTGTTAATGGAAGATTAGGATCTGAGATTTATCACAACATCAAAAAGATATATCCAGTTAAAAGAGTAGAAATAATCAAAAGTAAGATTTTATCATAATTTTACTTTGTTTCACTCATTTATTTTATTTTTTTTATCAATTTTTATTACTTTTTAAATAATTTTTATCATTTTTTTATTTTTATTAATTATTTTTTTGTTTTTAATTTTAATTCTAATTTTATTTGTATTTTTAATTCTTATTTTTAATTTTTGATATTAAAGCAAAAGTATATTTATTAACATTAACAAATTGTATTTATTCTTAATTTGATTTAAAAATATTCGGTGTATCAATGGAACATGAAGTAATTACCTGGACAATGATGAATTGGATTTATCTTTTGCTTTTAATAGTTGTGGGTTATGTAACCTATCGTAGGAAGGCATTGGATCTTTTAGGTTCTCTTTTCATGGTTTTAATGGGACTTATTATTCTTCTTTCTGCTGGATGGAAATGGCTTATTTTAATACTTTTATTTTTGGTTTTAAGTTTAATAGCTACTCGTTATAAAAAATCTTATAAAAAAGATTTTGGACTTTACGAAGGAAGAAGAACGGCTAAAAATGTAATATCTAATGGTTTAATAGCTTTTATAATGGCTGCATTTGGTGGTTACTATCTTCCTTTTGTTGGAGGATTTATTGGAGCCGTTGCTACAGCTACAGCCGATACAATGGCCAGTGAAATTGGGATTTTTCAACAACCTCGATTGATTAGTACCTTAAAAAAAGTTAATCCTGGAACAGATGGAGCTGTTTCTGTTTTAGGTACGGCTGCAGGAATTGTTGGAGCAGGAGTTATTGGAATAGCTTCTTTTATTTTAGGAATACTTCCAAATCCTCTTTTAGCTATTCAAATTGCAGTTATTTCAGGAACTGTAGGCTGTTTTATGGACAGTATTTTCGGCGCTGTTCTTGAAAGAAGGAATTTAATTAACAATGAACATGTAAATCTTTTAGGGACTTTCTGCGGTGCTTTAATCGGTATTCTTTCTACCTTAGGATGATATTTAATGTCTGGGGTCTTTTAACAAAGTTTGATTAAATACTTGCTAATTTTTATAGTTTTTAGAAATAATTATTAAATATTCTTAAATTTTCATTAAATAATCATTAAGTATTTAAATTTAAATTAACAAATTTATAAATTGAATAAATCTATTTTTAAATTGACTATTAAATTTTCTGAATAGTTATTAATTTATTATCTAAAATAGCTTATTTTATTAAAGTAGCTATTAAATTTATTTGAATGATTATTATCGATTTTTTATTTATGAGGCGAATGAATGAAAGGAATTATTTTGATTATGGATGGTTTAGGAGATCGTCCTTTAAAGGAATTAGCTAATCAAACACCTTTACAGAAGGCAAATACTCCAAATATGGATAAAATGGCTGAAAGGGGAATAAATGGTATTATGGATTCTATTAGTCCGGGGATTCGTCCAGGAAGCGATACAGCACATATATCTATTCTTGGCTATAATCCTTATGAGGTATACACTGGAAGAGGACCATTTGAGGCATCTGGTGTGGGATTAGACATTGTTCCAGGAGACGTTGCTTTTAGGTGTAATTTTTCTACAGTTGATGATGATTTTATTGTTACAGATAGAAGGGCTGGAAGAATAAGAGACAACACAGCCGAATTGATTGAAAGTTTAAATAAAATGGTAATTCCTGGTTATGAAGATGTTGAAATAATTTTTAAAGAATCAACAGGTCACAGAGCTGTTTTAGTTTTAAGAGGGGAAAACTTATCAGATGAGATTACTGATGCAGACCCTAAAGTTGTTGGTAAAGCTCCTAAAACTGTTGTTCCTACCAATGATACTCCACATGCTAAGAGAACAGCTGATTTATTAAATAAATTAGTTAAACACTCTCATAATTTTCTTAAAGATCATCCAATTAACTTAAATAGGATTAAAAATAATGAACCTCCAGCAAATATTATTATACCTCGTGGTGTAGGTCTTGTTCCTGAAGTTGAAAGTCTTAATGAGAAATACAATATAAATTCTGCGTGTATTGCTGAAACTGGTCTTATAATGGGAATTGGAAGGTTTGCAGGGATGGAAATAATTGAAGTTGAAGGTGCAACTGGAGGAATAGACACTAATTTAGATAATATTGCTTCTACTATTGTTGATAGTGTAAATAACACTGATTATGATTTCTTTTTAATAAATATTGATGGAGCTGATGAAGCAGGTCATGATGGAATGGTAAAAGAGAAATTGGAGTTTATTGAAAAGGTTGATGAAGTGGTTATATCTAAGCTTTTAGAACTTGAAAATGTTGTAATTATTTTAACTGCTGATCATTCAACACCAATTTCAATAATGGACCATTCAGGAGACCCAGTTCCTATTGTGATTAATGGTGAAGGTGTAAGAGTCGATGATGTTACAAGATTTAATGAAATTGACTCTGCAAAAGGAGGACTTTCAAGAATTAAAGGATCAGACTTAATGAACATTCTTATGGACTTAATGAATAATTCATCTAAGTTTGGTGCTTAGAGATAGCTTGTAATAGCTGTTAATAATGTTTTTCTTATTGGAGGCTTTAACTTGAGTGATAATAAATTATTTGGAACCTCTGGAATTAGGGGATTAATTGGAGAGGAAATTAATGGTAGTTTGGCTTTAAACATTGGAAAATCAGTAGCTGCATATTTAGGCGGTAAAGGAGATGTTGTTGTTGGTTATGATACAAGAACCACCAATGAAATGCTTGAAAATGCTGTTACAGCTGGTTTAATTGAAGGTGGATGTAATGTTATTAAAATTGGAATGGTTCCAACACCTTTAGTTGGCTTTGCAACTGAACAACTTAATGCCGATACAGGAATCATGATAACAGCTTCCCACAATCCTTCCGAGTACAATGGAATCAAAGTTTGGAATAAAAATGGAATGGCTTATACACCTTCTC
>JAISTD010000137.1 GCA_031272765.1 Candidatus Methanovirga australis
AATGGCTTTATCTTTTGTTCATATTTACTTTATTTATTCTTTTTATTTATCTTTTATTTACTTGTATATTGGATTTAAATTGTTTTATTAATTATTCTTTAAAAATATTAAAAATAATATGTTTATTAATAATATTAAAATATAGAGGCTGTTGCACAATTATGTTTGTTTAATTAATATTTAAATCAAATTGAATAATTTTAAATACATGAATTATTAATTTCAAAAATCTTTGATTTTTGGTAATTAAAAAATTTTTAATAATATTTTATTAAAATGTATTTTGTGCATTGAAAGCAGAAATGTGCAACAAGTACAATAATAAAAATTTTGAATTTAGATAATCTTTGATTTTCTTTAATTATAAAATCTCTGATTTTATAATTTAGAAAAGCGAAGCTTTTCTTTAGTTAAAACTTGTTTTAACTTAGATAATCCTTGATTATCTTTAAATTTTAAAAAGGGCATAATCTTTAAATTAAAATTTAAATAATTTTAAGAATATTTTTTTAATAAAGTTTTTAACAAAATGTTATAAAAATTTTGTTAAGAACTATAGTTTAATATTAAATGTTCTATATTTATGAAAATAAAAATATCCAAATATAAATATTTATAAAACTAATAAATATAATATTAAATTTAAAAAACATAAAACTTAATAAATACACATATCATTAAAAGAATATAATATTAGATTAAGATATATTGCACAGATGTATAAAAGTTACATTTAGAGAATATAATAACTATAAATGAGTGTTATTTATGAATAAATCAGTTCTTATTATTTTTACAATTATAATTCTACTTTCCTGCACAATAATAGCTTTATTTGGCGGGAATACTAACGATACAATCCCTGACAAATATAATGGGACTATTGAAATTAAATCTACTGATAGAATCATTGTTTTTTCTCCTCATCCTGATGATGATATTTTAGCTAACTCTGGACTTATTCAAGAGGCTTTAAGAAAAGGTGCTGAGATTAAGGTAGTATTCATGACTGTAGGCGATGCACTTGATCAGGACTATTTCAACTCATATTTAAAAAGTCAGAATATTACAAATTTTAAAGGTAACATTGGTGAAATGAGGCATAGTGAAGCAATAACTGCTTTGAGTGAATTGGGATTAAATGAAGCCAATATAACTTTTTTAGGATATCCAGATCAAGGTCTTAAACATTTGTTTTTAAATAATTGGGATTATAATAACCTTCTTAAAAGGACAGAAGGTTCTAATCAGAATGATCATTCTCCATATAACTTTTCTTTTGATAAGAATGCTCCTTACTGTGGTGCAAATGTTGTTAAGAATTTAAATCAGATATTAAATGTCTTCAATCCAAATGTAATATTCACACCTGATGAAGGTGATGATCATAGTGATCATTGGGGTACTAATGCTTTCTTGAGGTATGTTATGGTAGAAAGAGGATATACGGGTTCAAGTTATCATTTTTTAGTTCATAAAGGTCTTTGGCCAACTCCTGGATTATACAAGCCAGAGGATCAATTATTGCCTCCAGAAGAGTATCATGAGTTAGATACTACTTGGCTAAGATTGATATTACAAAATGAAGATGAAAAGTCAAAATTTTCAGCAATTAACTCCCATAAAACTCAGATTTTTGCCACAAAAGATTATTTACAATCATTTGTTAGAACAGACGAATTTTTCGCATTTTATC
This sequence comes from Candidatus Methanovirga australis, assembly GCA_031272765.1. Taxonomy (GTDB): domain Archaea; phylum Methanobacteriota; class Methanobacteria; order Methanobacteriales; family Methanobacteriaceae; genus Methanovirga; species Methanovirga australis. The sequence goes on from JAISTD010000137.1 coordinate 1,697, forward strand.
CTGTTATAAATATTGTAAAGCAAGAAAAATATTCTTTACTTAATGGAATGCCTGCATCATCATTTGAAGATTTAAAAGGAGAGTATGTTCATCATGCAAAAATTAATAATTACCATAATGAAAAAAGACATACATCCCCTATTAACAATTTAAGGTTCCCTATTAACAATTTAAGGGAATTAAATTATGATGACTTAGAAACAGTTGGTTTAGTGAAGGATAATGATAGTTTATATGTTGTGATAAGATCCCCTAATTTTAACAATTTCAGCTATGATTATATCTTCTATTTATACTTATTTGATGGAGAAAAGTATAGAAAATTAGATATTAATGCAAGCAATGGTATTGCAAACTATTTACATGAATCATCAGATAGTGTTGTTTCTTCTCAGAAATTAGAAGTTAGAACTGAAGATACATTAACATCAGTTAGAATTCCATTGGACATCATTGGTAACACTCAAACTATTTTAGTAACCGTCGATGAAAGAAATTCCCAACATACCTTAGATAACACTGCCTTACGAGTTTTCAATCTATGATTCAATTACTGGTGATGTGTAATGCTTGAATCAAAAAGAAGAATTGTTTCTTTAGATGTTTTCCGTGGTTTCACTGTTGCATCAATGATTTTTGTAAATATTATTGCATTAACTGGTGAAACACCTTATTTTTTACACCATGCAGAATGGGAAGGAATATACTTTGCAGATTTAGTGTTCCCATTTTTTCTTTTTATCGGCGGAATTTCAATGGCATTTGCCTTTGCAAATGAAAAGAATAAAACTTTAAAGCAAAGATTCAATCCTTTCATTTTGAGAATAATTTTATTGTTTATATTGGGATTGTTTCTTAATTGGATTTGGAGCCCTGCAAATTTAAATGTGAGAATTCCTGGGGTTTTACAACTTATTGCTTTATCTTCACTTTTTGCATCTCCTTTTGCTACAACAAAACCTCGATGGATATTATCAATATCAATTATTCTGATTTTAATTCATAGTATAGTATTGTTATTTGTTGGAGCACCAGGTATTCAACCAGGAACATTTAATTCTTATGGGAATATAGCAGGATGGATTGATATGCAAATCATCGGTTCAAATCACATGTTCAATTCAACATTTGATCCTGAAGGGATTTTAGCATTAATCTCATCAACAGCTCTTCTACTCATAGGCTTAGCTTTAGGTAGAACCTTACAAATTAATGTAATAAATACTAAACTCATATTTCAATTTTTTATCACAGGAATTTTAATATCTTTAATAGGGTTTTGTTTATCTTTTTGGATTCCAGTAATTAAACAATTATGGACTTCCAGTTTTATTTTAGTGTTGGCAGGTTTGGGAACATTGATATTCTCAAGTTTATATTATTATTTAGATATTAAGAAAATAAATAGTGTTTTACTTGTAATGTTACCATTAGGTCGTAATGCACTTTTTATTTATGTTTTATCCATGCTTTTGACGATTTTAATAGAAGGTTATGCAGTATTTCCCTCTGCTGGTGGAAGTTTAATCTATTTATATGATTATATTTTTTCTTATAATATTCCATTTTTAAGTCCTATGTGTGAGCAAATCTTATCTGGATTATTGTTTACAATATTCCACATGTTAATTGCCGCATTTTTACATTATAAAAAGATTTATATCAAATTATAATCAATATTGAGAGTTATGAACTTATTTTGGAGGCAATTTGATATATGCATATTTTATTTATTCTTATTCTTATTTTAAAAATGATATTTTTTAGAAAATGACTTTTGATGAGACTTTTTTTTAAAGTTTCTATGATATTTTTAGCAAATAAGAGTTAAAATATGATAAATTAGAATTTAATCAGTAATATCACCAACTTGATTGCTAAAAATATGTCATGAGCTTCTAATTTAATATTTTAAATATTATATTTAAATTAATGTATGGTTGTTTTTAGAATTTTAAAATCATCATAAAAACATAGTTAGTATATCTATATATATTAATTATTTAATATCAATAATTTTATATAAAATAAAAATCAATATCTATAATAACTTATAAGTTAGCACTAAATTTTCATTCTTAAAAGATAATTGAACAAGTGAAATAATGGATTTTTTAATATTTAGTATATATCTATTTCTTTTTATAGTGATATTAATTTTTATTTTTTCTGCAGGACTCCTAACTCCAATGATAGGCAAAAAAAACATTGCAATAGTTGGGATTTTAGGATTTATAATGGGTAGTATTGGAGGCGGTTTTCTTATAACTCCAATATATCACGATTTACCTTACCTTGTTGGAGGTTTCCATTCTGTAATAGATCCAAATCATGAGATTTTGAAAGTCTCAGTTTCATCACATAATGATTTAAACCAATCAATTGAAACTATTAAAAAAATGAAAGGGTTTAAGTCTTTAAAAGAAACAGGATTTAAACTAATCACTTCTTCTTTTTCAGATAATAGGAAAAAATTCATTGAAAACTACCTATCCCTTAAAAATTATAGTTCTTACGAAGTTAACACTTCTGGAGTTATAACAATTTTCACAAACAAAGAATTTAATTCAAATGAACTGAATAATACTGCTTGGTGGTTGCAATACACTGGATCAGTTATAACCCGATCATCTTTTATATATTTTGATGTTAATGTTAATAGTCATGATGTTGTTGAAAATATGAATAATTTCAGTAAAGGAGCAATAGTCGTTGAATCAGCCACAGGACCTGTTCAGGATACTATCAAATTCGTTAAAAGTAAAATGTTCGGTGAAAACTATATTTTGTTAATTGCGGGCATGATGGGACTCATTGCTGCCTTACTTGGTTCATTTTGGGACAATATTCCAAAATTTTATAGAAGAAAATTGTAACGAACTTATTCTATGACTATTTCTAAATAAGAATTATAAAATGGGGAATATAAAATGAACTCAGCAATACTTTTTTCAGGTGGCAAAGATAGTACTATGGCTCTTTACTATTCTATTTTAAATGAAGATAATGTTAAATATCTATTTTCAATGAAATCTTTAAATGATGAATCTTATATGTTTCATATTCCTAATATAAATTTATCTAATTTAATAGCTGAAGCTTTAAATATTCCTATCTTAACAGTCACGACTGATGGGAAAAAAGAAGATGAATTAAATGACTTAAAAAAGGGATTGGTGGATCTTAAAAATAATGGGATAGAGGCTGTTTATAGTGGAGCTATTTTTTCAACCTATCAGAAAACAAGGATAGACAATATCTGCGAAAAAATAGATTTAAAATCTATTGCTCCATTGTGGCATATAAATCCTGAAGAATATATGAGAAATATCGTTGATTTAGGATTTGAAGTTATAATCACTGGAGTTTCTGCAGAAGGGCTTGGGCAATCATGGTTGGGAAGAGAAATTAATCATAATACAATTGATGATTTAATATCTATTAAAGAAAATGTCTGTGATATTAACCTATGTTTCGAAGGTGGAGAAGCAGAGACTTTAGTTCTAAATGGACCTATTTTTGAGAAAAGAATAAAAATCATTGAAGCTGAAACAATATGGAAGAATGATGGTGGAATTTACAATGTTAAAAAAGCAATTTTAGAAGATAAGTAGTATTATATGGCTTGATTTTGTATTTAAAAGTTTATTTTTTTGCTGTCTAAGTTTTTATTATAGTTTGTCTGTAATAGTATTTAAATAATAAAATTCATACTTTATTAGTATAACTGAGGTGTGAACAATTGCTGGAAAAAGTTCAAAAAGTAATCAAGCATATAAACTCAAAAAGAACTAACTAAATATATAATAAAAAATAAATCACTGTCCTTAGAAAACTCTATGCCATAAGAGAGTTATTGTACCAAACCTTTTTAAATATATTTCAAATAGACAAAAAAATAATGCTTGAGGAATTATTAAAAAAGACTCCCACCAGTGAACTTAGATAGCCAATTTTGGTGTTTTTTAGATCAAAATTATATCTTTTTAGCAACTATTGGAATATTTAGTTCTAAAGCATCTAAGATTGCATCACTTAATTCAAGGTTTGTTCTGAGCCTAACCATTGCATTTTTACCAACGGTTGCTGTGAAAAGATAAACATCATCAGCATAGATTTCAAAACTGTCCCCTACAGAATCATTTGGAAAATACAAATTTAAGAACTTTTTAGTTTCATCTACATTTAAATATAATGGGTCTTGATTCGAACTTGCACTATTACTATTCTCTTCAGTTATTGATTCAACACTAATGCTTATTCCCAGCTTGTTTTCTAATTTATCAATTTTTTTACCGCCTTTTCCAATAAATCGTGGAATATATTTCTCTTCAATATAAACATCAATTCTATCTTCTGATTTAAACTCAACTTTTATTCTTGATTTTGGAAGAATTTTTTTAACTTCTTTTAATATTTCTTTTTCTGCAATATTTTCCAAAGAAGATTTTTTCTTTAAACCATCAGGAGAATCTAATAAATCGATATCCATAACAATGGTCTGTTCTCCATAAGTATAGATCTCATTTTTAAGCTCTTTTGTTTTGAAATCTCGAATTTCAATAACTGGCCTTGCTAAATCAGCTTCTTTCATTCCACTTGGAACTTTAACAGTTAAGTTTGTTTCATAAACAGCTTTAATCTCACCATCTTCAATAAATATGTTGGTATCAACTACAGAGGGTATTATACCTAACTCCACTCTTGAGGCTATTCTTTGTATTCCATCAATTGGTTTTGTTGCATGAACTACACCAATCATTCCAACACCTGCGAGTCTCATATCAGCGAATATGTGGAAATCATCGGTTTTTCTAAGTTCATCGTAAATTGTAAAGTCAGGTCTAACAAGTAAAAGTAAGTCAGATGTTTTCTCCATACTTCCTTCAAGTGGAGAGTATTGTGTGATTTCATCAGGAACTTGTAAATCTCTCGGAGATTCCATTGTTTTAACTATTTTATTCATTTCATTAGAATAGAATTCAGCTAATGCTTGTGCAAATGTACTTTTTCCAGCTCCTGGAGAACCAGAAACTAAAATTCCATTAGAATTATTTTTTAATTTTTCAATTAACATGTCGGAAAGTTCATATTCATAAATTGAAACATTAGCAACAGGACGAACAGCTGTTATTTCTAAGCCTTCTGAAAATGGTGGTTTAGCTATTGAAATTCTGAATTCTCTTGATTGAATAACAGTCGCACCTTCCATGTCCATTTCAATATAACTCTTATAATCATGCCTGGAATTTTCAATTATTTCATTTACTAATTCTTGAAGATAGTTATAATTTAATTTTTCATCTGATAGTTTAACAAGACTTATATTTCCAGGTGTTCCTTTTTTAGCCATTGGAACAACATTCTCTTTAAGATGAACAGACATTGTATCATCATCAAAGAAATCGTGAATTTTGAGTTTTAGATGGTTTTTTAAATCTTGTGGAATGTAGATAACATTTATTCCTTGTGCTTTGGCAACTAAACTTTGGATTTTATCACTTGTAATTAAGGTTGCTAACTCTGATTTAGCGACATTTCTAATCATAGCATCTATTTCACCTGTTTTAGACAATGATATTTCATAGTTGTTAGGTCTTTTGCCTGTGAAACTTAGAGATATTTCCCCATTTTCTTCTAATTTTTGTAAGTTTTCAATGTGTTTAAGTCCATTAATTCCTGTAAATCTTTCTTTATTTGCTTGGTACTCAAGTTCAGCTATTACTGCTTCTGGAACTATGATTTCTGGATAATTTAATTCTTTTATGATCTTTTCTACACTATTTTCTATTATGCTACTTGTATCAGGAACTATTTTTCTTAATTCTCCAATGTTTTCTAAGTTTTCCATGTATTTAAACCTCATTTATTGAATTATCGTGGAGTAAGGACACCACCATATTTTATTAGTAATATTTAATTTAAACATTTAATTTAAACATTATTTTGGTTTTTTTATAAATAGATTTTATTTTTCAAGGGCATGTTTGTATATCAATGATATGTTTATATATTCTGGACATATTCCTATATTGAGGATAAGTTTTATATCACTGATAGTATCTCTAAACAAATATTTTGTTTTTTAAAAATAATAAAATTTATCTTTGATAATTATTATAATAAAAAGTAATAATTCATTTTCATTAAAAAAAAGAGATACAATAAAAATTATTTCAGTTTTTAAATTAAATATTAAATTTAAAAATGTAAAGTATTAAATCCTATTATTATTAGTAATCTATATTTTAAAATTATTAATATATTGATAAATTATTAGTATATTAATTATAGTTTATATAAATACTTTAATTAAAAATAAGTTTATTCATCAATATTGTCAAGTTAATATATTAAAAATTTATTTGTTATTAAAATGATTTAAATCTCCAGATTATAAAAATATTAATTAAATATTTTAAGACTTATGAGTTTTATTTAATCTAACAACATTGGTTTATTCAGTTATAAAATTAAACTATTTAATATGTAAGTAGTGGTTTTAAAATTTTATTATTAGTCCGTTATTAATATTTAGTCTAATTATTGATTAATTGGGTATGTGGTCATTGAATAAAAGATTATGGGAGTTTAAAGATCATGGCTATTTTAAGTGATAAAGATATAAAGAATTATTTGTCTTCTAAAAAAATTATTATTGAACCGTTAAAAAATTTTGAAAAACAAATTCAACCTTCTTCAGTTGATTTAAGAATTGGAAATGAGTTTAAATCATTTAAAATAGTAAGGGAACCATTTATAGATCCTAAAGATTCTACTGACCTTTCATCATATATGGAATCTATTAATATTCCTGATGGAGATTGTTTCATAATACATCCTAATGAATTTGCTTTGGCAACAACATTGGAAAATGTGAAAATTCCTGATGATTTAGTTGCGAGAGTTGAAGGTCGTTCTTCAATGGGGAGATTGGGGGTGACTATGCATGTGACCGCAGGATACATAGACCCTGGATTTGAGGGAAGAATAACTTTAGAAATATCTAACATAGGTAAAATGCCTGTTGCTTTATACCCTGGTCAAAGAGTCTGTCAAATTGTTTTTGAAACTATGACTTCTCCATCACAAAAACCTTATGGTCATCCTGAAAGAAACAGCAAATATATGGGTCAAGTTAGTCCAGAAAGTAGTAGAATTAAGTTTGATTATGAATTAAAGGAGGGGTCTTGATTTAATGAATATTTAATTTTAATAATTATCATTAGAGAGTTTCTATTAACCTCAGTTTGTTAATATCGATAAAATTAATATTTGATAAAAATTCTTTATTTTAAAAGCTTTAGCTTTTAAACTTAGGAAAATTGAAGATTTTCCGTATGTTGCAAAATCTTTGATTTTGCACAGTTAGAAAAAACTTTTTTATTTTTTTCTTTAATTTGAATTTAAAGACCAAATTATAAAATCTAAAATTTTAAAAATATTTAGTTTATAGAAACTCTCATTAATAATTTTTTCTTAAAATTTTTAATTTTATAATTTAGAAAATCTTTGATTTTCTTTAATTCAAAATTTTTAATTTTCTTTAGTTGTAAAATTATTATAAGTAATATTTTTATAAGTAATATTTTTAAAAAATAAGCATTCAATTATAATAAATTAAAATTTAATCGATTTATATCAACAATTCAATTTGCAAAAAATATGGTAAATTATAAAAAATTAGTTGAGGAATGAATTAATTGATTAAAAGGAAATAGTAATCTTAATTATATTCAATTATTATCCTAATTACACATTATTTTAATTCAATAGTTTTAGTCAAATTTAAAAAAAATCGTAAGATTACAATTAATTTTTAACTTTTATAT
>JAISTD010000161.1 GCA_031272765.1 Candidatus Methanovirga australis
TTATCATGATATTAATTGATATCCTTTCTCCTATTTAAATATTATGTTCATACAACTTTTTTTGTATTTATTTCTCAGTCGGCATTAACATGCCACCCACTGAATTTTTTACAGTGTCTGAAATTTGTATTATGATTTAATTTATATGTTCAAACTTTTAGAATTTTAAATTTCTAATTTCAACTTGGAATCCAAAAAAATTCGGTTTTTCATGATCATTTGGAGAGTAATACTTTTATTCAAAAGTCGGTAAACCAATACGAGATTGAAAATATGCGAATCTATTTGATAGGTTTTCTCTCACTAATTCATTTAATGAAAATTTGTAATTATCTTTGTAAGTGTACGAATAATCTCAATGAAGAGTATAATACATTCTAAAATTTATAACTAATTCAGGAGTCTTAAAATCTTCAAATAGGGTTTCAGAACTTAAAAAATGATAACGAGGATCACTATTAATTTTGATTTTATTCCAATCGTACTTGGGGATTTTTCTCAATGTCCTTCCAATGTCTTCTAAATCACTGATAAAGGAATTTTTTGCAGTTTAATAATTTTTTTATAAAATATTTATATTTCAATAGCTTATTAAATAATCTTATTTTTAATATAAAATAATTTCAAATATTATTTTTAAAAAATAAGAATCATAATTTTATAAAAATTAATTTAAAGAAATATATTAATAATTCTAAGTTTATTCAATAAAATATAGTACTTTTTCAAAATTTTGTAACATTTATTTTAAAATCTTTATTAAAAATTATTCTTAAAATTATTCAAATTTTAATTTAAAATTTTTTATTTTGAATTTAGAAAAACGAAGTTTTTCTTTAATTTAAAGATGTATTAAAGTTTTTTAAAAATTTGAAGATAATCAAAGATTATCTAAATTCAAAACGAAGAATTAATTCTTCTAAATTGAAAAATAAATTTTCAATAATAAAAAAATTTTGAATTAAAGAAAATCAAAGATTTTCTAAGTTAAAACAAGTTTTAACTAAAGATAATCGAAGATTATCTAAGTTCAAAATAAAAAAATTTTGAACTAAAGAAAAACTTCGTTTTTCTAACTTATAAAATTAAAGTATTTTATCAAAGTATTTTATAAATAATAAAAAATCAAAGATTTTTAAACTTTTAAAATCAGAGATTTTATAAATAATAAAATATAATTGTTAATAAAGTTAGATAAAATACATACAATGAAATATAAAAATATTGGAACACTTGCAAAAACTGCATTAAATCAAAGAAAAAGAGATTATGAAAATATGATCTGATTTAACTTATGAAAAATATGATCTGATTAACTTTAATAGGTCTTGCAATCAAAGAAATAAAATTAAAAGTTGGTAGTAGGATAGATATAGCTTGTAATATAGAAAATCCGTCATGATTTTTTTTTTAGTCTTGTTGTATTTTTATAGATTATTAAATGTTATCATATTAAAGATATGGTGTTAAAGTGAAGTTAATTATTTTAGGAGCAAAAAATGGGGAAGAAATTGATGATTTAGCTAAACCTATTTTAAAAAAAGGGTTTAAAGAAATTTCTAAAGATGAAATTCATATAATTTTAAAAAAAAGAAGTTTTGGCAGCCCAATTATTCATATATGCTTTTTGCTCTTGATTTTATTTGGCAGTGTATTTTTTTTCAATAATCTTCCATTTTTCAATTCTCTAATTCAAAGATATAGTTTAAATTTTATAGATAATATTGTACAATACATACTATGTATTTCTTATGGGAGTTATATATTCTTTAATTTATTTGCAAAAACTAAAGTAGTTTTAATTACGACAGAAACAGAAGATATTGATGGAAATCCAATTGAATTTAATAATGTTAATGATTTAGATAATCTAATTCAGTAATATTGATAATTTTGATATTTAATTATTATTCTTTTAATAGTTGATATAAAATTCAAAATTATTCGTGACCCTGGATTTATTTTTGTGCACTACGATACTTGTTATCGTATGGCTACTTTTTGGATTTCTCTTGATCCAGATATTTTGTTGGATTGAAGGTGTAACCAAACATAAAGGTTCTGCAGGTATGCCTTTGATATTACTTGGTTGTTTGGGACTTATGATACTGTTTGGCATGATTTTGCTGGTATTAGGATTTGGACAGTTGGACATGGCTTGAGTTAGTTCATTTGAGTATTATTATAGTCATTTTAGTGTAGTTTATAATTTTTAGTTTATTAATGTCCAATGTTCATGGATCCATTTCTCAGCACACTTTGTCCATATTTAAAAAATTTTTAAACCCTTCTACAACTTTCTCTTTTTATAACATCCACACTTTTCAAGATATAATACAGAGGATAAATATTCTTCTATATTTCTTTTCATAAGGTGTTTTGCTGGATTTAATCCTTGGAGTGTAATAGGTGCATTAAATATATAAGCCAAACATTTTGTGAAAACTCAGCATTTATAGTGAAAAATATTGGGAATGATTGCGATAGATAAATTTTTATTTAACTTTTGTTTAATTAAAATTAAATTTTAAAGTTAGATTTACTATTAAACAATTTATTAAAGTTTATAAAGTAATAAAAATTATAAATTAATGAAATTGAATTATACTTTTTTTTATATCCTTGAAATTAGAAACATTTATATACTACACTTCACAATATAAAGAATAAGGAAGCTGGTTTCCTATGTCCGATAAGATGTTAAAAATTGTTCGTTATTATTTGACATGATAAAAGTATTATTTTATACTCAGTATTATTTCATATTCATTATATTATGAAAATAGAAATTATACTGTAAAATATTCATTATATATGAAAATAAATAAAAATGAGGTATATTAAATGGTAAGAAAAATAGCCATATATGGAAAAGGTGGAATTGGAAAATCAACCACGACTCAAAATACTGCAGCAGCGATGGCACACTTTCATGATAAAAGAGTGATGATACATGGTTGTGATCCAAAAGCAGATAGTACAAGAATGATTCTTAGAGGTAAAATGCAAAAAACTCTTATGGATACCCTTAGAGACGAAGGTGAAGAGGCCTGTATGGATCTTGATAATGTTATGAGTACAGGATTTGGAGATATTAAATGTGTTGAATCAGGTGGTCCTGAACCTGGAGTAGGTTGCGCTGGTAGAGGTGTTATTACAGCTATAAATATGATGGAAATGCTTAAAGTCTATGAAGATAATTTAGATTTTGTTTTCTATGATGTTCTTGGAGATGTTGTTTGTGGTGGTTTTGCAATGCCTATTCGTGATGGCAAAGCTGAAGAAATTTATGTTGTTGCTTCTGGTGAAATGATGGCATTGTATGCGGCTAACAACCTTTGTAAAGGCATGGTTAAATATGCTAATCAAAGTGGTGTTCGTTTGGGTGGAATTATATGTAACAGTCGTAATGTTGATGGTGAAAGAGAACTCATCAAAGAATTTTGTAAACGAATTGGAACTCAAATGATTCATTTTGTACCAAGAGATAACATTGTGCAAAAAGCAGAATTCAATAAAAAAACTGTCACTGATTTTGATAATGAATGTAATCAAGCTAATGAATATAAAAGTTTAGCAAATAAGATTATTAACAATGATAATTTTGTTATTCCTGAACCATTACAAATGGACGAATTAGAAGATTTAGTTGTTGAATTTGGAATTTTAGATTAAAATTTTAGTTTATGATTTTAGATTGTTATGATTAACTTATTAATAAGCTGTTATTATAGTTTAAATCATTATCATTTTAAATTATTCTAATATAAGAATATTAAGTGAAAAAATATTAAGTAATATTAAGTGATTATATGAAAATGATTCGTGCAATAGTTAGACCTGAAAAGATAGAAGAAACTGTTGATGCACTTGAAAATGCTGGTCATGTTGCATTAACTAAAATTGATGTTGTTGGGAGAGGCAAACAAAAAGGAATCCATCATAATGATATTCACTATGATGAACTACCTAAAAGAATGATAATGTTGGTTGTAGAAGATGAAAAGGTAGATTCGATCGTTGATGTTCTTGTTGAATCAGCTTACACAGGTAATTTTGGTGATGGGAAGATTTTTATAAGTCCTGTTGAAAAAGTATACACTGTTAGAACCAAATCTGAGGAGTTATAATTATAATTTTTAATGCTATTATAAACTTTCCATTGTACTTTGTTATTTAATAATACTTTGTTATTTAATAATATTATAAAATTTTTTTATTGTGCTTTATAAATTTAATTTTTATAAATTCAATTAAACTTTATTCAATATTATCAAAATTAAAAATTATCAATTATTCAATTGAATTATAAATCTATTGAAGATTTCATCATTGAATATGTACTGGGGGTTTAATTACTATTTATTAATCGCTATTTATTAATTGATAATAATTAATTTTATTAGATTATGGTTTATTATTTGTCATTATATTTGTATACTGATTATTTGATTAAATGAATAAAACACTAAATCATATTTATTAATGAATTATGGTTAATGAGTACCAAGTTAAAGATAAGATATAGTAAAAGATTAAAGATATTAAATAGGTGATGAGAAATATGAAAGAGGGTGATGAGAAATATGAAAGAGATTATAGCAATAATTAGACCGTCTATGATAAATAAAACTAAAGAGGTTTTAGATGTTTTAGGTCATCCTGGTCTAACAGCTCTTAGTGTTTTTGGTAGAGGAAAACAAAAATCAATATTGAATGAAGTAAAAACTGTAAAGGATAATCAAGAGTTACAAAAACAACCAGGACAAATGTCTTATATTCCAAAAAGATTATTATCAATTATAGTTCCTGATGAAGATGTAAACTTGATAGTTGAAGCAATAATGAAAATCAATAGTACAGGAAATATTGGTGATGGAAAGATTTTTATCTGTCCTATTGAAGATTCTATTAGGGTAAGAAATAAAGACAGAGGATTAGAATCCATAGTTTGATTAGAATCCATAGTTTAATAGAATATTGAAAAATAAGAATGATTAAATAGGAGATCTATATGCCTTTTAAATTATTTGATGTTGATAAAGAAATACCTGAAAGAGAAAAACATGTTTATGTTAAAGATGAGCATAACTGTGAAATAGATTGTAACAAATCCACAATACCAGGATGTATGACTGAACGTGGATGTGCTCTTGCAGGTGGTAGAGGAGTTATTACTGGAGCTATTAAAGATGTAATAGGTCTTGTACACAGTCCAGTAGGATGTCAATATTACACCACAGGAACAAAAAGATATCCTTCACAACCACAACTTCCAAATGGGAAGACATTCCCCATTGACAACTTCAATTTAAAATATAGTTTTGGAACAGATTTGAAGGAAGTTAATGTTGTTTTTGGAGGAACAAGGAAATTAAAAGAAGTTATTCTTGAGGCTAATAAAGATTATCCTTTTGCTTCAGCTATTTATGTTAATAGTACATGTACCACAGGATTAATAGGCGATGATGTTGATGCTGTTTGTAAAGAAATGACTGAAGAATTAGGTAAGGATGTTGTAGCTTTCAACACACCTGGTTTTTCTGGGGTATCTCAATCAAAAGGCCATCATATAACAAACGATGCTGTTTTTGATCGTTTAGTTGGCACAAAAGAACCACCTAAGACTACAGAATATGATGTTTGTTTAATTGGTGAGTATAACATAGATGGTGATTTGTGGGTCATTGAAAAATATTTGACTGAAATGGGATTAAATATTTTATCGCGATTTAGTGGTGATGCGAGTCATGATGAATTATGCTGGATGCATAGATCTAAATTGAATCTTGTTAGATGTCAGAGATCTGCAACTTATATAACTGATTTAATAGAGGAAAAATACGGTGTTCCTTATAAAAAAGTTGATTTCTTTAGTACTGATTATTGTAGTGATAATTTACATATGTTAGGTAGACATTTTGGTTTAGATGAAAAAGCTGAGACTGTAATTGAAAAATATTATGGGGAAGTTAAAGAAGAATTAGAATGGTATAAGGAACAGTTATCTGGTAAAAAAGTTTATATTTTTTCAGGAGGACCAAAAAGCTGGCATTTATCCATTCCTTTAGAGAAAGAGTTAGGTTTGGATATTATTGCTGTTGCATCACAGTTTGAACATTCAGATGGATATGATAAAATGAAAGCAAGAGTTAAAGACGGAACAACTATTTTGGATGATCCTAACAGTTTGGAGTTAGAAGAATTGATTTTAACTAATAAACCTGATTTGATTCTTGCTGGTATTAAAGAGAAATATTTGGCTTATAAATATGGAGTTCCTGCAATACAAATACATAGTTACGAGAATGGACCTTACATAGGATATGAAGGATTCCTTAATTTAGCTAAAGACATATATAATAATATTAATGCTCCTGTATGGAAATTGTTGGAGTTTGGAAGTGAATAAAAATGAGTGTTAATGTATGCAAAAGAGATAGACAAATAATCGTAGATCCACTTGTGACCTGTATGCCAATGGGAGCAATGTGGGCTGTTCTTGGAGTAAATCATGGAATACCATTGGTACAAGGATCTCAAGGTTGTAGTACTTTTGCAAGGTATCATCTTGCAAGACATTTCCGTGAACCAATTGAAATAGCTGTCAGTAGCTTCCATGAATCAACAGCCGTTTTTGGAGGGAAGAAAAACCTATCTATGAGTCTTAAAACAATCATACAAAGACAAAATCCTGAACTTATAGGTGTTGTAACAACATGTAGTTCAGAAATTATTGGTGATGATGTATATGGTTTTGTAGACTCAAATAAACAAGAATTAAAAGATTTAGGATATGATAATGCAGAAATTATTCCTATTAACACTCCTTCTTTTGCAGGCAGTCATTTCACAGGTTATGACAGAGCTATTGATGCGTTGATTAAAAATTTAGCTACTGTTAATGAAAATACTGAAGATGATAACGATAAAATTAATGTTATACCTGGTTTATTGAATCCTGGGGATGTTAATGAAATAAAACATATATTGGATACAATGTATGTTCCTTACACAATGCTAACAGATATTTCAGAAACATTTAATTCTCCTTTAAACCCGAAAAAACAAGAAACCCCATATTTTGGGAAAGGAGGAACTACAGTCGATGAAATAAAAAATGTATCCTCAAGTAAGGGAACTATAATTATAGCTAAATATGCTAAAACAGGAGCCGAAACATTGGAACAAACACATAAAGTCCCTGCTGTAACAGATAATTTACCTCCTATTGGTATTAAAGGAACTGATGAATTTATTAAGACTATTAATAAGTTAACTGGATATGATATGATTGATACTTTAATGACAGAAAGAGGTTTAACATTAGATTTAATGGCTGATGTAAGTGCAAGATACTTAGCAGGAAGAAAAGTAGTAATCTTTGGTGATCCTACACTTGTAACAGGATTAACATCTTTTGTAATAGAGTTAGGAATGGAAGTTGTAATGGTAACCACAGGATCAGATGAAAAAACATTCCCAACAGATATTGAAAGTATAAGTAAACATCAAAGCATAGATGTAATCACAGAAGGAGATTTGAAAGTAGTGGAAGATTATGTAAAAGATAAAGACAATGAAGTAGAATTAATATTGGGTTCAAGTGAAGCCAGATTCATAAATTATGATACAGGAATCCCATTAGTGCGTTTTGGATTTCCAGTTTATGACAGAGTGGGATACCATTCACAACCAATTGTAGGATATCGCGGTGCTAAACGTGTTGCAGAGATGATAACCAATGAAATCTTAGCAAAATATTATGAAAAAAAGCATTGGAAGCTTCAACAGTAAGTTAGGTGATGATTGGGTGTTTAATATTCAACCTACATAGTATGTATTTTGTCTGGGTGCGATTCCTGGATTAGGTTATTTCATAATATTGTATTGAATATGAAAGTATACCAGCTTCCTTAAGAGGTATAGTATTATGAGAATTAAAGCAGTTGGTAGAAAAACTTGTTGGAAATATCCATCGAAAGATTGTGAGTACCCAGAGAACCCTAAATGTGAAACTATAAGAACAAAGATCATTGGAAATTTAATACAAGATTTAAGAAATGCTGAGATAGTTGATTATAGCTAAGAATAATATTAAGGAATAGTTAAAAAATAGTAAGGAAGAAGTGTTAAAAATTTAGGAATAATGATTAGGAATATATTATTATGGATAAAATTTAGAATAATATTAGAAAGTAGTAATTAGAAATAGTATTTAAAATTTAAATAAAAAAATTATTATGGTCTTGGTGTATCTGTAAATCCATTCAATTTTTAATTATCAATTAATTATCTTCAATTTTAATTAAATATTTTTAATTAAATATTTTCAATTAAATATTTTTTTTTTTTAATTTAATAATAATTAATAATTGTTTATAAAAAGTACAATAAAATGATTGCATAAATAATTGTTACAAAATATTATTAATATTAAATAAAATTATAAAAAATTAATTATAAAAATTTAAATATTATAATAATTAAATTGAACATGATTATAAAAGATTAAATTATTCATATTAAATACAGTGTTTATTAAAAGAGCATTTTATTAAAAATTAAATTTTTAATTTAAATTATGTGAATATATATTTAATAAACTTAGTTAGGGAGTTAAAAAAAATGGAAAATACACCAAAATTTTATAAGAGCTTAAGAGAAAGATTTGCAGAATATGGAAATGTTTTAGAAGAACTTGGAAGAATAAGTAAAGATCACGGTCCTGTTGATACCAAGACAGCACACCTTTTAAAGTTAGTGGCTGCTGCAGCTATTAGATCTGAAGGTGCTGTTCATAGCCATACAAGAAGAGCTCTTGCAGCTGGAGCTACTGAAGATGAAATTTACCATTCTTTAATTATCATTACAAGTACAATAGGATTTCCAACTGTTGCTGCAGCTATTTCTTGGGTTGATGATATAGTTTACGGCAAAAAAGATGGAAAATATTAAATAAAAATATTAAATAAATATCCATTATTTATTTTAACTATTTATTTTCTATACTTTCGCTGATTTCACTATTTTTTTATTTATTCTAATTATTACTATTAATATTGCTATTTTTGAATTATTACATTTCTGAATTATTACTATTTTGTATTCTTATTATTATTTCTTTTATTCCTGTATTCTTTTATTTTTATCATTGTATTATTTATTTTTTTCTTATAATATCTATTTAATGTTGATTAATTATTTATTAACTAATTACTTGATTATATTTAATAATTTAATTAATAAAAACATAATATGAAGTGAAAATATGAAAGAAGAATGTGTAGTTAGAAAAAATAATATTATAAAACAAGACTCAACTAATTCAATAACTAAACCAATTATAGATACTTTCAAATCTCGTGAAAGTCATATGTGTGTTAAGTCAGGAAGCTTATCTCTTCCTCAATGTGATACTCCAGGGGTACCTGGAACAGTGACACAGAGAACTTGTGTTTTTGGTGGGGCAAGAATTGTTTTAATGCCCATAACAGATGCATTACATCTTGTTCATGGTCCTATTGGTTGTGCTGCATGTACATGGGATATAAGGGGGAGTAAATCTTCAGAATCTAAATTGTATAAACAAGGATGTTCATCTGACTTAAATGAAAAAGATATTGTCTTTGGTGGAGAGAAAAAATTATATGATTCAATAATTGATTTATATAAACTACATGATCCAGGAGCTATTTTTGTTTATGCCACTTGTGTTTCAGGTGTAATTGGCGATGATATAAAAAGTGTGTGTAGGCAAGCAGAAAAAGTAACTGGTTGTAGGGTAATACCTGTGGAATCTGAAGGATTTCAAAACCATAATAAAACTAAAGGGCACTGGATCGGATGTGACGCACTCTTAGACTATGTAATAGGAACATCTCCCTATGAAAACCCCAGTAGGTATGATGTTAACATTGTTGGAGAATTTAATGTTGCGGGTGATTTATGGGGTATTAGACCACTTTTAGAGTATTTAGGTTTGAACATTATAACAGCCATTACAGGAGACTCTAAAGTTGAAGATATAGCTAAAGCTCACTATGGAAAATTAAACATTGTGCAATGTCAAAAATCCTCTAATTATTTAGCTAAAAAAATGGAAAAGAAGTATGGTACTCCTTCTTTAAAAGTTAACTTCTTTGGAATTTCAAGTACAATAAATTCAATAACAGATATTGTTGAGTTTTTTGATGATGATGAAATGAAAGTAAGAGCAAATATATTAATAGAGAATATGACTAAAAATCTTGATGAAGAATTGAAGGAATATAAAGATCGTTTAAAAGGTAAAACTGTTGCTTTATATGCTGGAGGTAATAAATCCTGGTCTTTAGTTCGGGCATTTGAAGAGTTAGGTATGGAAGTTGTATTGTCTGGAACTAAAAATGGTATGAAAGAAGATTATGAAAGGATAATGGAAGTTGTGAAAGTTGGTACAGTTGTGGTTGATGATGCTAATTCCACTGAATTAATGAAGCTTTTAAAGAAATATAAACCTGATTTACTTATTTCTGGAGCTAAAGAAAAATACATTGCATTGAAGCTCAAAATTGGATTTTGCGATTTTAATCATGATAGAATATCTGCATTTGCAGGATTTAAAGGATTTTTAGAGTTTGCAAGAGAAGTTGATGCAGCGGTATCAACCACTGTTTGGGATGTGGTGAAAATCGATCTTAAAACCTAATATTTAATAGATAAATAGTATTTGATTTATAATGGTTATTTAATTATATAATTATATTTTGATAATTGTTATTTAATATTATAATTGTTTGATTAATGATTAGTTAATGGAATGTATAACAATAGAATAATTAAATGGTGAATTCATGACTAAATTTAAAAGAAACGAAATTGAAGAATGTTCAACATCTGAAGGTTTTAATAAAGAGTTTGCAGTTGTAAATCCTACAAAAATGTGTCAACCGATGGGAGCTGTTCAAGCAATGATGGGCGTGAAAAATGCAATGCCATTGATCCATGGTTCTCAAGGATGTGCTACATATATGAGATTCCAATTAATTAGACATTATAGAGAACCTATCGAAGTTGCATCAACATCTTTAAATGAAAAAACTGTCATTTATGGTGGAGAACCAAACCTTTTGAAAGCTCTTAAAAATATTTCAGAAAAACAAAATCCAGATATTATTGGGGTTATGAGTAGCTGTTTAACTGAAACAATTGGAGATGATGTTGATGGGATAATTAAAAAATTTGAAGATGCTAACATTGGTAAAAACTTACCTGCAATGGTATCTATTCCAACACCAAGTTATGCTGGATCACATGTTGAAGGTTATGATAAAGCTATTTTATCTTTAATCAAATACTTTGCAAGGGAGTCAGTGCCCAACAATAAAGTAAACATAATTTTAGGTAATCTTTCACCATCAAACTTAGTTGAAATTAAAAATATAATGAAGGACTTGAATGTTGAACCTATTTTATTAACTGACACTTCAGAAAATCTTGATGCTCCTTTAAATGAAAAAGCATTAAAACTCCATGAATTTGGAACAAGTTTAGATGAACTTAGAGACACAGCCAATAGTAAGGCTACGATTTCCATAACAAAACACAATGACTCTGGAGCCAAATATCTTGAAAAAAAATTTTCCATAAGATCCATTTCAAAATCTATGCCGATTGGAATTAGAAACACAGATATTTTTATTAAGAATGTATGTAAGGTTATGGACCTTGATATTCCAAAGAAGATTATAAGAGATCGTGGAAGGCTTGCTGATGTTTTAGTGGATGCTCATGCTTATAATTATAGAAGAAAAGTAGCTATTTTCGGTGATGTTGACATGGTAATAGCTATTGCAAGATTTACTTATGAAATGGGTATGATGCCTAAAGTTCTTTGTGTTGGAGCTGAAAGTCCAAGATTTAGGGAAGATTTAAATGAGTTGATTAATGATATGGGTTATAAACCAATAATTCTTGAAAATAAAGATCTTTTTGACTTTGAGAAAGTTTTAGAAAGTAATCCTGTTGATATACTTATAGGAAATGCTTATGGAGCATCAATTGCAAATAAGTTCAATATTCCATTATTTAGAATTGGATTTCCAATATTTGACAGAATTGGAACCCAAAGAATAAAATTTATAGGTTACACTGGTGGAATAGAGTTTGTTGATGCCATAACAAATATGATTCTTGACTTTTATTATGATGATGAAGGATATAAAGTTGAAGATAAAGAATTATCATTTGATCCTCAAAGTTTTGATGAATATTTATTTGAATCATCTGCAAAATAAGCTTAAATCCATCTTTAATATTTAGTTTAGATATTATATTATTGAAATATGACTGATATATAATTGGATATAAAATTGATGGAATATAGAATAGGTTAACTAAAATACAATAGTTGGTATAGAATTATAATTGTTGGTATATGTGATTGAATGTTTGTGTTATGAATACATTATAAAAATTTGGTGATTTGATGAAATAGCTGTTGCTTCTAATGATGGTAAAGAGATATATGTTCATTTTTGGGGAAGCACAATCATTTTTTATTTTTTATTTAAATTCTGATAATTTTGAGTTTGATGAGTTTAGAAAAAAGAGAAATGTGAACATATTTGAACACACAGAAAGATGGAAATCATCTATAGAAATTATTTCTGATTGTAAAGCTGGTTTATGTTCAAAAATTGGAAAAGAACCTTTCATTGAACTTAAAAAATTAGGAATTAAAGATATTGAATTGAATTGAACAATAAAAGAAGGTTTAAAAGAATGTGTTAGACATTTAAAACTCCCAAGTTAAGTTGAATTTTCTTCAGTTTAAATAAATTGTTCTGGTGATTGTTTTTATTGTGTTGCAAGGAATTGAATTTATAAACATTTTTAAAGTATCTTTAATTTAAAATTAAATAAATTAAAATAAGTTCAAAATAATTAATTTAAAAAATAATTAATTTAAAATAAAAAATGATTGCTTTTATTATTTTAATTATAGTCCTTGATATTAATAATTTAATTAATAAATTTTTTATATAATCTTCTGTTATTAAAAATATCTTCAAACATGACTTATTTCACTATTAAATAATTGTAAAATTAATTATAT
>JAISTD010000175.1 GCA_031272765.1 Candidatus Methanovirga australis
TTTATTTCAAGTTTTATTTAATTAAATAATATATTTATTAATATAATTAATTTTACAATTATTTAATAGTGAAATAAGTCATGTTTGAAGATATTTTTAATAACAGAAGATTATATAAAAAATTTATTAATTAAATTATTAATGTCAAGGACTATGATAAAATATTATATAAAAATTTTTTATATTTAATAAGTCTTTATATATAATATTGTTTATTAATTTAAGTATTAATATGAACACAATAGTTGTGTAACAGCCTCATCTTAAGTTGCTTACTTCATTTCAATTAACTTCTCTTTAACTTTTTGATAAAATTCTTTTCTTTCTGTTCTAATAAAATAAACATCTCTTTCTGATTTAGTAAAATGAATTTCATCAAAATCATTAATTTCAATACTTGTTTGACCATCAATTACTAAAACAGCTTTTTTACCTTGCTTCAGCAACTTAATCCTTATATCACTTTTATCAGAAACTACAAATGGTCGTATACCTAATTTATATGGACATATTGGGATTATTAAAAAAGCATCGACTTTAGGGTCTACAATAGGACCTCCTGCAGACATTGAATAGGCTGTTGAACCACTTGGCGTTGATAAAATTAGTCCATCAGCTCTAAATTGTTCTACAACATCACCATCCACTGTCACTTCAAATTGTAACATTTTAGCTGGGTTTTCAGTCATTATTACTATTTCATTTAAGGCAGAGAATAACTTTTTATCATGTGAAACCTTAATTTGACTTCTTTTTTCTCTATAGTACTCTCCTTTTAATAACTTTTCTAAGTTTGCATCATAGTCTTCTATTTCCACTTCGGTTAAAAATCCAACTGTCCCCATATTTATTGCAAATATTGGGATTGTGGAACTTAATTGTCTTGTTGTATTTAATATGGTTCCATCTCCACCTAAAGTGAAGATAATATCTGTATCAAATTTAGAAAGTTCTAATGAGTATTGTGAATAATCATTTTTAAGTTTTAATCCTTTTAATTGATGATATAATGGTTTATTTTCTATGTAAATTCTATTAATCATATCATTAACACAAGCTTTATCAAGACTATTTAGGGCATCCGATAATTTTTCTTCAATTTTAATGTCGATACCCATATTAATTAGGTCATCAACGATTTTTCCACTGAATAATACTGGTTCAAGAGTATTTAGTCTGCTGACTATCCCTATACTAATATCTCTTGTGTGTAAACTGTTGAAGTTTTTATTTAATATATTCAATTCTTTAATAACTTTTTTATGTAAACTCCTATTGGTAGAACCTACAATAATGACTTTTTCGTAAATATTAAGGTCATTTTTTAAGTTTCTCCCTTCTTTATCTGTGATTATAGCTCCAGATTCTTCAACTATGAGTTTTGCTGCTGCAATATCTAAAATTCGGCTTCCTCTAAGGTCAATGAATATATCATATTTTCCTTGTGAGAGATAGGCGAATTCAATGGCAACAGAACCAATGGTTCTTAAACGACGAATTTCTTTAAGTAAATTAAACACACTACCTTTTAGATTTAAATATCCTCCAAGTGTTGCTTTTTCAAGTGAAGTTGTTATTTGATGTTTAGGTTTTTCACCATTGACTGTAGTTCCCTTGTTTTTAACTGCTTCATAAAGGTCTCCTGAATAAAAATCTTTGATAAATCCCATCTGAATATCTTCCAGTTGGGGTAGCTTCCTATTTTTAATTTTTGCTATTGCAATTGATATGCCGTATGCTGGAATTTTTTTAAGAGCATTGAAGGTTCCATCTAAGGGATCTATAACAAATATAAATTTTGCCTTCTCAGAGGTTTCATTATTTGTCAAATCATTTATTATGTTAACTTTTTTGGCATTATTTTTGCCTATTTTCATTTCACCAATTTCTTCGCTGATTAGATAGTTTAAAAAATCATTGGATTTAAGAACTTTAATAACTTCTTTTTCTGCATATTCGTCAATTTTTTTAGTGTCTGTACCATCTGCACCAACTTTTATAAATTTTCCAGCCTCATTTTCATCTCGGTGTTTTTTAATAGCTATTTCTACTTGTTCTATCATTTTATACGAAATTTCCCTGCATTTTTCTATTTCATTATCTCTCATTGGATCATCTCAATTCATTACTTTAAATTAAATTTGATAAAATTAGTCTTCATTGTTTTTTATAAATTTTACATTGTTTTTTTTATAAATGAGATTATAAAGGATATTTTTATAAATAATATTTTAATATATATGTCAATATATACTACATATTTAAATAATTAATTTAATAAAACTAATTTAATAAGATAATAATGATTATTCAATATTTTGGGCCTTTCACTATTTTAACTTCACTATTCTTTATTTTTACTACTTTTTTAATTAATAAATTATTTATTTATTAAATTAATAATAGTTTAATAAGTTAAATTTTTTTTATTAAATAAATTTTAGAAATATTAAAAATAAAAATATTTCGAAGATTAGTAAGAAAATAATTATTAGGAAAATAAAAAATTATTACCCAATATTAAATTCTTATTCTTACTATTTAAGTAAGTATGACTAACTTATTTGGAAATAATTTATTATGGATTATGGTTTGATAGAGAATGACTTACTTAATTTGTATTAAATTGTAAGATAATGATATTTAAACAATTTCTATTATTTGAGGTATAGAATGATATGGAACGAAAAATATGAATGTATGGATAATAAATCAAAGAAAGAATTACAAGTTAGAAGATTACAAAATATTGTTAAATTTGCTTATGATAATGTCCCGTTTTATAGAAGACATTTTGATGAGATTGGAGTTAAAGTAGATGATATTCAAGAATTAAAAGATATTGAGAAGCTCCCATTTACAACCAAGACAAATTTAAGAGAGACGTATCCTTTTTCAATGTTTGCAGTTGATGATGATGAAATAATAGAGATCCATACAAGTTCTGGAACAACAGGAAAGCCTACAGTATCTGGATATACGGAGAAAGACATTAATATTTGGGCAGAAATCATTGCAAGAGCTATTGTAATGGTTGGTGGTGGAAGTAAAGACATAATACAAAATTGTTACGGTTACGGACTATTTACTGGAGGTTTTGGGGTTCATCATGGTGGAAGAAAAGTTGGTGCAACGGTCATTCCAATATCTGCTGGAAATACTAAAAGACAGATCGAGGTAATGGTAGATTTTAAAAGTACGATACTTACGTGTACTCCTTCTTATGCACTTTATCTTTCTGAATTTCTTGAAAAGGAAGGTTTCACTTCTAAAGATATTAATTTGAAGGCAGGCTTATTTGGGGCTGAGATGTGGACTGAAGAAATGAGAAAAGAGTTGGAAAGTCGTCTTAACATTGATGCATTAAATATCTATGGTCTGACTGAAATAATGGGTCCAGGTGTGGCTCAAGAATGTTTGATTAAAGATGGACTCCACATATCTGAAGATCATTTTTATCCTGAAATCATTGACCCAGATACATTAGAAGTTCTTGAAGATGGTGAAAAAGGAGAACTTGTTTTAACCACATTAACAAGAGAAGGAATGCCGATTATTAGATTTAGGACAAAGGATTTAACTTCACTTAACAGGGAAAAATGTGAATGCGGACGAACAACAGTTAGAATGTCTCGTATAACAGGAAGAACCGATGATATGCTTAAAATTAGAGGAGTTATGATATTCCCATCACAAATTGAAAAAGCATTGCTTAAAATAGATGGTTTAACTCCAAATTATCATATAATAGTCACAAGAGATGGGATTCTTGATGAAGTTGAAGTTGAAGTTGAAGCAACATCTGAACTATTTTCTGATGAAGTTAAAGTTTTAGAAGAACTTGAAAATAGAATAGCTAATCATATTCATAAAGAAATAGGTTTAAGAGTTAATATTACATTAGCAGAACCTAATATTCTTCCAAGAAGTGAAGGAAAAGCAGTTAGAGTGACAGATAAAAGAAATTTTAATTAGGTGATGAAATGATAAAACAACTTTCAGTGTTCATTGAAAACAAAGAGGGTAGATTGAAAAAGGCTATTGATATTCTTTCAATGGCAAACATAAATATTAGAGCTCTTTCAATAGCCGATACATCAAAATTTGGGATTTTAAGATTAATAGTTCAAGACTTATCAAAGGCTAAAAAAATTCTTGAAGAAAATAATTTTCTTGTAAAGGAAACAGATGTTTTAGCTGTTGAAATTCCAGATGAACCTACAGGTTTAAATAAGATATTGAATATGCTTGATAAATCTAAAATAAATTTGGAGTATTTATATGCCTTTGTTGGTAGTAAAAATAATCAAGCTATTGTAATTATCAGAGTTGAGAATATTGAAGAAGGATTAAAAGCCTTAAATAATGGTGATGCTAATATTCTATCTCAAAAAGATATTGAGACATTTTAACTATTTAAATAATCTGTATTCTGTTCTATTACTAAGATTCCTTAATGTTATGGAGCTAAACAAGCAACAAATTGTATATAATATGATAATAAATGTCGTTACATAAATGTTTAAAATGGTGATGGTAATGAATACACTTATATACTATGTAGGATTAGGAATATATAAATGATATATAACAGGTTATTTATATGGATGAAGAGTTAAAAAAATACTTATACAAAAATTTAATACTTTTGTCAATGATTTTCGTGATGATTGTTGGTATTTCATTTATATTATTTGCAGAAATGAATGCAATAGTTGAAAAGATGAAAGAGCCAGTGAAATTAGAATTGGACTCTAATCTTAGTTTAGATAAAGGATCATTATCAGATATTTTTAAAAATACTTCACATACTATAATATCTCCTGATTTTAGTCAAGACACTGAAAATTTAAGAGATGCAGCTCGAAGTATGAATAGTGCAACTGAAAATCTAAAAGATACCTTTCAAGATATGAAAAATTCAACCAACATTTAAATATAAGATCTTGTATTCTTTTTAGTAATTAGAAGCTCTAAAATTTCTTTAGGATTTCACTATAAACTTCCTTTAATTTACCTTCTGAATTTTCATAAATTCTTTTCAATATGAGTTCTGGTGTACTTTTAGCTAAAAAATTCATTTTCGGTGTTCTATCAACTATTAAATTATAATCCTTATCTAAACCTTTCGCTTCAATACCATCCACTCTTATATTAGTGTATTTCATTAATTCCTTAGCCATATGAGTTACAATAATACCATAGGAGTTTGAATCCTTAATCATATCAATGAAACTTGAAATAATCTTAACAGCTGCTTCTAATTCTGTTATTCCTTCTAATTCATCTAAAAGAACTAATTTTTCATTGTCTGTTGTGACAATAGGAATAAACACATTTAGGAATGATTCGAATGCTCCAGCATCAAGAGAACGTTTTTTAGAGAAATGATAAATTTCATCCAATAGTTTAATTTCACAATCTTTTCCAGATACAGGTAGCCCCATTTGTGCCATAATTGAAATTTGTGATATTGTCTCTAATAATGTGGTTTTTCCACCGCTATTTGCACCTGTAAGTAGAACAACACTTTCTGGATAGCTTAGATCATAATTTATTCTTTGGATATAATCACTTTTTTCAAGGGCTAAGTTTAAATGTAAAATTTTTTTTAATTTAAAGCTATCAGATATTTTAAATGGGTTTAAATCATATTCATAAGCAAAACAGCCTAAGCTAAATTCAAAATCGAACACAAGTATTTCCTTAATTTCTTCTTCAACCATATTTTTTAGATTGAATAGCTGTTTGGCCCCAGTTATTTTTTTGTCAAACAATTCATTTTCAGCTTTTGAGGACTGTAACCTTTTAACTCTTTCAACTTCTTCATCATCAATTTGTAATGGATATTTTTTTAGGAATGGGTCGAAATCGATTCCACTTTGTTCTTTTATAGCTTTTTTCCCTTCAGCGATTATTTCATCGAAGATTTTCTCAATTTTTGGAGGCATTGCATTGTTAAGAAGGTCAAGAACCTCAGTACCATCAATATCTATATTTTTAATAGCTATTTTAAGCTCTTCATCACTCCTTTTTTTAACTTCAGATACAAGTTCATCTAAATCAATGTTTTTGATTTGTAATGATTCTATGTCATCTAAAATATCTAAAACTTCATTTATTTGAGTGTTTTTATTTAAAATTTCTCTAATTTCTAACACTTTTTTAAATAAATTCTTATTAGTATTGAAGTAGCCTAATATGATATCTGGAACGATTTCGTGAGTACTTGAATCTTTGGAAATCATTATTAAATTATCACCATCACTTACCTCCAAGTAACCTTGTGAATAAACATAGAATATTACTTCATAGGATTTAAGTTCCTCTTCAACATCTTCAGATAAGACTAAAATGGGATAATAATTATTCAAACCCAATTCCAACATATAATCAGAATCTTCATAACTTTCTACAAGAATAGCTTTACTTGGATCGTACTTTGGTTTCACTTCAACTGGCATTTGGAGATTTTTCATTAGACCTCTAAGTTTTATTATTGGTAACTTTGAAACTTTCTCTTTTGCTTTACTTACAAATTTTAATCTTTCTTCAATGGATTTTCTATTTTTTGATGGAGAGAGTAAAAGAATTCTATTTTCAGCATATTTGGTATTTGAATAATCCAATATTTTTTCTATAATTTCCTCATAAAGTTGAAACGCTCGTTCACTTTTTAAAAATTTCTGTGTTGGGTTTCCTAATAATTGGTTCATTATTTCAATAGATTTTCTTTGGCTGATTCCTTCAATTGAAGATATTTTATCTAAATCTAAGTTCTCAACTATTCTTTCTAAATTAGATTTTCCACCAACCTCTTTCATTATTTTATTGGATAGTTTCTCTCCTACACCCTTTATATTCTTTAATTGAAAACTATTTTTATTCACTGTAACTTCATCCACACTTTCACCTTTTTAATTTCTTCAAGAGATAATGGCTACTTATAGCTTTTAGTATTTGTTAACTATTAAGTATATAAAATATATTTTCCAAGAGAGCAATATAAAAGTAATAATATTATAAAATTTTTCTTCTTTTTACATTTTTTCGCTTAATATTAATTTTTTTCAGCCATTCAAGTAATTTTTTTATTTATTCATTTATTTTTATTTTTTTGTTAATAGTAGTATATTTATATTAAATAATATAATAATAAATATTATATATAAAAGAACATGTAAAAATTAAAAAATTCATAAGAAAATCTATAATTTATATGACCAGGTTCTGATATTTGTAAAAAATTGAAGATATTAAACATGAAAAATAATGAACATTTGTAAAAAATATAAATTATTATAAACAATATTAATAAATAATGAAAAAATATTAATAAAATGATATTAATTATAGTAAAACTATTATTTATCATTAATCACTTATTATTATATAAATTGTAGTTATTATATTAATCATTTATTATAAATTGAATGTTTTAATAATTAAATTAGGTTTAACAGCTAAACTATACTTAATAGCTGACTTAAATGGTAGGTGTTAAAAATGACGGATAAAAAGTTAACTACAAATAAAGGTATTCCTGTGTCAAACGATCAAGCATCAATGACTACAGGTGAAGGTTCAAGTTACACTTTACTGCAAGATGTTCAGTTAATTGAAAAATTAGCACATTTTGATAGAGAAAGAATACCAGAACGTGTTGTACATGCAAAGGGAGCTGGAGCTCATGGTTACTTTGAGGTGACTAACGATCTTTCAAAGTACACAAGAGCCAAATTTTTATCAGAAGTTGGTAAAAAAACTGAAATATTCTCTCGAATGTCTACAGTTGGTGGAGAAAGAGGATCTGCTGATTCTAAAAGAGATCCTCGTGGTTTTGCAGTTAAATTTTACACTGAAGAAGGAAACTATGATCTTGTTGGGAATAATATTCCAATATTTTTCATTAGAGATGCTATAAAATTCCCAGATTTTGTTCATACACAAAAAAGACACCCAACTACAAATTTAGCTGATGCTGATATGTTTTGGGATTTTTTATCATTGACTCCAGAATCCATTCATCAAGCAACATTTTTATTCACTGATAGAGGAACACCACGAGATTATAGACATATGAATGGATTTTCAAGCCACACATATATGTGGTACAATGAAAAAAAAGAGTATGTTTGGGTTAAATATCATTTTAAAACAGCTCAAGGAAATGAAACCTTTACAAATGAGGAATCAATTTTAATGGCTGGTGAAAATCCAGATCATGCAACAGAAGACCTTTATAATGCGATCGAAAATGGAGATTATCCTCAATGGGATGTTTATGTTCAAATCATGACTAACGAGGAAGCAAAAGAATACAAGTTTGATCCATTTGATATTACAAAAGTATGGTATCATGATGATTATCCATTAATACCTCTTGGAAAAATGGTTTTAAATAGAAATCCAGAGAATTACTTTGCTGAAGTTGAACAAGTAGCATTCGCTCCTTCAAACTTTGTTCCAGGAATTGGTCCATCACCAGACAGATTATTACAAGGAAGACTCTTTGCTTATGAAGATACTCAAAGACACAGACTAGGTCCAAATCATCATCAAATTCCAATTAATCGTGCGAAAAATGCTGAAATTAGCAATTATCAAAGAGATGGACCAATGAATGTGGATAATAACGGAGGTTCAGAACCTAACTACTATCCAAATACTCAAAATGGCCCAGTTCCAGATATATCATTTAAACCACCAGCTATTGAAGTGCAAGGAGTTATTGACAAGCATACAAGGACTGTTGAAGATGTTGATTTTGTTCAAGTTGGCGAATTTTGGAGAAAAGTGCTAAGTGATACTGATAAAGAGCATTTAGTACATAATATTGTGGGTCATTTAGGTAATGCTCAAGAGAGAATTCAGTATAGGCAAACATCACTCTTTTACAAAGCAGAACCCGAATATGGGACTTCTGTAGGAAAAAGTCTTGGATTAGACATAGAAAAAGTAAAATCATTATCTAAAATGTCTCAAGAAGAAAGAGTTGAAGATACAAAATTGTAAATGGTTTCTAATTTCTATTTTTTTTTAATGTTTATTAATAATTATCTATTCAAAGTGGGTTTGTATAAACCTTCACTTATTTTTTAATCTGCAACAAACTTAGTAGTGGATTGTTATAATAGTATGGTTTGTATAAACCTTCACTTATTTTTTAATCATATAAAATTTTTATTTTAGAATTATATGATTACTATTTTAACAAACCAACTTTTTTTCATTGTTTATCTCTATTTATAATTACAGAATAATTAGATAATATAATATTTAAGGATTTAATTAAAAATTTGTAATAATAATAATAATAATTTATGACTAATTTTTGTTCATTAAATTGAATTTGTGTTTGTCTTAGATTATATAAGAAAATTAAAGATATTATTGAAAAAATTTTTATAAAATATCTTAAACAAGTCTTAAAATAAAATATTATTAAAAGTTGAGAGTATAAATTATTATATGTATTCTAAATATCAAATATATTTTTCAAAATAAGAGATACATTTAAATATAATGAATTACTAATTAATTTTGATAATGAGCAAATTTTACATAATGCTTATTATTAATAATTAAAAAATATTTTATATAAAAATGTGGAGATGTGGAATCATGGCAAAAAATGAATTACCAATTGCACCTGTTGCAAGAATCGTTAAAAATGCTGGTGCTGAAAGAATAAGTGAAGATGCGAAAGTAGCTTTAGTTGATGCGTTAGAAGGATGTGCTACTGCAATAGCAGAGAAAGCTGTTTCCTATGCAAAACATGCTGGTCGTAAAACAGTTAAAGTTGAAGATATTAAATTAGCTGTTAAATCACAAACCTGTGGATGTTAATTTTTAACATTTACTTTTTTTATTTTTTTTAAATTTGATTAACTTTTTCTCCATAATCATGTTCAAATATTGATATTTATTAAAACATTTTCATATTCATGGATAAAAAGTTAATTGGATATTAGGATGTATTTAATGTATTTAGGCAGAATATTGGCATTGGGAGTTAGTAAAAAAGAGAAGCCTTTTGTAGCTTACAGAGTGTCAAGTAGATCTTTTCCAAATAGAAGAGTGAAGGTTTCTGATAAATCTGCTTCAATAATACCAAAAAAAGGATATAAAACAGATATTTTTGAAAATCCTTATATTGCATACAACTGTTTAAGGATCGTTGATAATGTAGCTGTTATAACAAATGGTTCTCATACAGATGTTATTGCTGATAAAATAAACTCTAAAATGAATTTAAAAGATGCCTTAACATTATCCCTTTTTACAATGGACTATGAGAAAGATGAATATAACACTCCAAGAATAGCTGGAGTTATTAATCCAGAGGAATATGAATCATACATTGGTATTGTAACTCATGAAAAAATATTAGTTGAAAAAATAGAATATGGAACAGCTAAGTTCATATCTACTTATCAACAACAAAACCCAAAAGGCACTGATTTTCCAGTTGAAACTTCTAAGGATCTTGCAGAGTTTATATTTGATAAAGGAGAGTTTAAAAACTTTACAAATCCAGTTTCTTCTGTTGGAGCTATTTATGATGGGGAATGGATAATTGATTCAATAAATTAAATTTACAATCATTAAGGTTCAATTATTGTAAAAAAAATTCCAATTTTTTAATATTTATAAATTTTACTTATCACTTTATGGAAAGCATCAGTTGATGGATGTATTTCAATAAATTCTTCAGCAAATTTTTCCATACTATGTTCTGTTCTCATTAAGTATGATATGTAAGCAACATCACTAACAGATGAAGGAGAAATTGCACCAGCCCAATGAATTTCCTTAGTTGTTGGATTGAATCTGATTTTTGACAATCCAGTGTCTTTGGTTAAAACTCTCCAAAAGTTGCCTGGACCTGCTGGAGTTGGAATAATCATTTCTTTTTCATTTGATGACTTGTTTTCTTTATCTTGAATAAAATCAACATTTAAATCCAAACTAAAACCCTGTGGTATCATATTATAATCTATGAAATTTGAATATCCTGCCATATTTCTTCCAGCCACTATTCCTTCCATTCTTGCAACAGGTGTTAAGTTTACACCACTTGTAACATCACCAGCAGCATAAACATTACCAATATTTGTTTTCATCATCTTATCCACAATAATAGCTCCTCTATTATCGGTTTTCACCAAATCTTTAGCAATTTCAGAGTTAGGACTTCTTCCAGTAGCTAAAAACGAAGTACCATCAAATTTCATCTCTTCACATATAACCTTATTCTTTTCAATCTCCACAATATTTTGATTTTGATGAATTTCGACATTTGGCAGAAGCTTTTTTAGTATAAAATCCCTTAGATCAGTATCAATTTGTTTTAAAAACTCTCCCCGAATAATCATATTAATATCACACCCAAAAGAAGAGAATAAGCTTGATACTTCAGTGGCTATTGCTCCACCACCAATAATATTTAATTTTTCAGGTAATTTGTCCAATTTTAAAATATCTGAACTTGATAAAGCATGTTCTTTTCCTTTAATATTTGGTATAAAAGGTTTAGAGCCTGTAGCTATTAATAAATTATCGTATTCCAATGTTTCTCCATTGACAACAACAGTTTCTTCAAAAATTTCAGCTTCACCTTTAATAATAGTGTTACCACAATCTTGATTTTCATTCATATGAATTTTTCTTATGATTTCTTGTGTTTTTTTTATTTTAGCAACGATTTCACTGTAAAATACTTCAAATCTTTCTCCATTTATTAAACCCAAATCTTCATATCTTTTTTTATTGTTTATAAAGGTAGCTATATCAGATAAAGCACATAAAACCATGCATCCCTCATTTAAACAATTTCCACCAATATAATTTTTTTCAATCAATATGGCTTCTTTGCCTAAGGTTCCAAGTTCAAGAGCTGCTAATCTTCCTGCAGGTCCAGACCCAATGATAATATTTTTTTTTACTCTTTTTGAATTTTGTTTACCAGAACTATTATCCATTTTATCACGATTTTTTTTTTATTGGTTATTCTTTTACAAAATGAATTATTGATGTAATTTGATTAGATTTAAATTAATTATATCATTTATTATATTTTTAAAAACATTATTTATAATCATGCTCCATTTTCAACCTAACGAACTGCTCTATCTTATTTTTGTTTCAAAATAATTATTAAACAACCTCATTTTAATAAAAAATTGATGACAATTAAAATTTTCTAAGTTAAAACAAGTTTTAACTAAAGATAATCGAAGATTATCTAAATTCAAAATAAAAAAATTTTGAATTAAAGAAAAACTTCGCTTTTATAAATTACAAAATCAGAGATTTTATAATTAAAGAGAATCAAAATTATCTAACTTCAAAAACTAAAGGTTTTAAATTGTAAAAAATTTTTTGTATTGCACCACTATTATATCAATATATCTTCTAATTTTATATTATTATCAAATAAATGAATATAACTAATCAAACAATCTTAACTGACTTTGATGCAATGTAGAATATTTATTC
The DNA here is from genome assembly GCA_031272765.1 of Candidatus Methanovirga australis. GTDB lineage: Archaea > Methanobacteriota > Methanobacteria > Methanobacteriales > Methanobacteriaceae > Methanovirga > Methanovirga australis. The sequence goes on from JAISTD010000175.1 coordinate 12,502, forward strand.
TCTGTTTTTTCAGGAAGATCCAAATAATTTTCTAATTCAAACTTTTCAAACTCAATTCTTTTTTCTTTAGGAACATAAACACAAACATCGGGATAATTAAATCTGGCATCTTTTAAGGCACCTACAATACTTGATATATCACTTAGATGGAATAATTTATCTCCAAAAGCAACTTGAGTTTTCATTTCACTGAACTTAGGATATTCTGGAATACTGATGATAACATATTTTTTATCTATCTTTAAATCTTCACTTATTTCTTCCTCACATTTTCTAAGTGTATCTTCTTTGATTTTAAAAACATCTTGTGGTCTGACAAACTCATTTAAACGAATGGAACTTAAAATTTTTAAAAGGTTTCTATTATCTAACCTTGTAATAACGTCTTTTATAAATCCATCACTATTTCTACAAAGAGAAATAACATCCATATCATCGTATTTATAAAGATCTTCAGTTTTTAGGAGATTTTCTTTAATTATTTCTTTTAAACACCTTCTAAACATTGCATCTGTTATTCTTTTGGTATGGTGTTGATAGACACTTGGGTACATTTGATATCTTGCTACAAGTGCTGATTCAGCAGCTTGTATTCCTTTTTTATCCAAAATTAAATAATTTTTTAATTTTAAATTAGATATTATTCTATCTATATCAATTATTCCATAAGCCACACCAGTATAATGGGAATCTCTTATTAAATAGTCCATTCTATCCACATCAAGTTCCCCTGATACAATAGGGCCTAATTCTCCTTTTCCATTTATAATATCTATAATTTCCTTTGTATCAAATTCTTCGCTTAAAACATCATTTAATGAGGTTTTTTCAATGACTTTAGCAGATAATTCTTCATGTTTAACATCTAAAACATTTTCTGAAGCATGTGAAAATGGACCATGACCAATATCGTGTAACATTGAAGCTATTCTAACAAGTTTTTTATTGTAATCACTTAAGTTAAGATGATCACTTAATTTTGATCCAAGATACATAGTTCCGATTGAATGCTCAAATCTTGAATGATTTGCCCCAGGATATACTAAATATGTGAAGCCTAATTGTTTTATTCTTCTAAGACGTTGAAATTGTGGACAATCCATTACTTCAACTTCAAAATCATTTAAAGAAAAATCTCCATGGACACTATCTTTAATCAATCTGTTGGTTTTCATTGTAATCATCCATCAACCATTATTCCTTTACAATAAATCATTCATCATAATTCATCCGCATATTCATCGTTTATTTAACTATAGAGGGTTTCTATTAACCTCAGTTTGTTAATATCGATAAAATTAATATTTACTAAAAATTCTTTAATTTGAATTTAAAGACCAAATTAGAAAATTTAAAAATCTAAAATTTTAAAAATATTTAGTTTATAGAAACTCTCTATAGTTTATATTAATTAATAATATTAAGATATTATATTTAATGATATTAAATAGTATAAAATTAATCTATAAATATAGTGTTTTGCAAAATTATTATTTTGAACTTAAGAAAGTTTCTATTAACCTATCAATTTTTAATTATCCTCCAGCTAATATAGTTTTTGTTCCATTATCAGAAACTTCTTCTTTTTTAAATTCAAGCTGATATTTTATTTTTTCAATAGCATCTTTCATAGCTTTTAATGTCTCCCCTCGATGAGATCCAAGAACAGCTAATATGAATAAAGTGTCTCCAGTATAAAACTTTCCAATATAATGAACAGTAGCTATTTCATAAACACCATATTTTTCTTCAATAGCTTTAATCATAGAAACTAATTTTTTTTCTGTTTCTTTTTTGTTAGGTGTGCTTAATACTATGTGTTTAATTTCTTTTCCCCTAACAAAACCTTCAAATGTAAAAATTGCTCCTGACTCATCTATTTTACTATTTTTTTTAAGTTCTCCAACGAGATCACTTATTTCATATACTTCATCATCTTTTTCTACTATTTTCACTATCATCAAAACCATCTCACTCCTAAATCATCTCACAACATTTATATATTTGTATTTTTTATCATTTTAAAATTATTTTTATAAATTTTTATAGATACATTTAAATACAAAGTCAAATAAATGTGTAATAAATTCATGATTATATTAACTATATTTTGAATATTTTAAATACTTAACTTTGTGATTATACTTAATTTTCTCGATTATTTGATATATTTTCTACAAAATCATGAAATAGAATTAAGTTATAAAAAGGGTTATAGAATAAAATAGTATAATGTATAGAATAATAGGGTAATATATAGAATTAAGTTAATTAATAAGTTGACATGATTTAAATTGTTATCCATGAGTGTTGTAAATTCGATATATAATCAATGATAGAAGAAGCTTTTAGAAACACGAAATTAGAAAATTTCGTTAAATTTCTCACTTCGTTCGAAATAAACGGAGAATCAAAGATTCTCCTAAAGTTTCTCACTTTGTTCAAGACAAAGTTCATCAAAACTTTTATAAATTTCGAAATCTTAGATTTTTTACTTTATATTAAATAGAAATTTATTAAATAATAAAAACAATTATATTAATAAAATTTAATAATTAAAAAAAATTACTATAAAATTTGTAATTAAGGTGATTATTATTAACAGAGAAAAAAGTGTTCAAAGACCTCTTGATACATTGGGTCAAGCGATTGATTCCCCAGTTTTAATTAAGCTTAAAGGTGATAGGGAATTTAGAGGAATATTAAAAAGTTTTGATTTGCATATAAACTTAGTTCTTGATGATGCTGAAGAGTTAGAAAATGGTGAAATACTTCGAAGATTAGGAACTGTTCTCATTAGAGGAGATAATATAGTTTATATCTCACCATAAACTACCAACAACCAATAACTTCGTTAATATATTTGTAGTTAATAGCTATTGTTTAATAATGGTAACAGCAAATAAAATAACTGATTATAGATTATGATAATAGCTGAGAATAAGCTATGATTGATAACAGAATAATAATTTAATTCAAGTATTAGCTTATTTTATTATTAATGAATTATTTAAGGAGGATTTATATTGAAAGGAACACCTTCAATGGGTAAGAAAAATAAAAAAACCCATATACGATGTAGAAGATGTGGACATAATACTTATCATGTTCGCCAAAAAGTTTGTGCTTCTTGTGGTTTTGGAAAATCTAAAAGAATCAGAAGATATAATTGGCAAAATAAAAAAATCAATGGCTTTAGATTAAAATAAACTTAAGGTTAAATATTTAAATTTAAGATTAAATACAGTATTACTAAATAAGAGATTGTTAATAAAATAATGTATTATTAATTAAAGATATTGAAATTTTAATTAATTTAATTTATTAATCAAATTTTTATAAACAATTTTTCAATATGAAATTAAATGAGATAATATATTGTAAATTCAATTAATTTAGTTGTAAACTGTAAATTAAACAAGATCATTATTTTTTTTTATAATATAATGTTTATAATATTAAAAATCGGTTATTATACAATTGTTTTATTATAAATTAATCATTTTTTTTAATTGTTGAAAAATATATTGTTGGTTAAAAAATTCATTTATAGGTACTTTTATGGATTTTAATAATAAAGATGAAAAAGATAAATATTTAACGATTAATTTAGATGACAATAATCCTAAATCTAATTTTAAAAATTCTACTCCTGAAACTTCTGATTTTAATAATTTGGATTTTATTGGTCACGACTTTGATGAAAACAAAGCAGAATATAATAATAATGTGATTAACCCTAATAATACTGATGAAAGTAATGATTACAACTTTGAGGAGAATAATCACGAAAAACCTTTTATTGATGTAAGAATTATCACTGAAAACTTAAGCAAAGTAGAAATATTATCTAAATCTATAAAATATTTAGATTTGAAAAATAATTTTGATTTTATAATTTCAGCAATTATTCCAGTAGATAATTTAGAAATAGTTAGTAGCACGGTTAAAGGTGCTGATATTGTTCTTGTAACAAATGATTACAACTTTGATAGTTACAACGAAGTTTTAAATAATCCTAACAACAAGTTTAAAGAAGATAATGAACTTAAATACAAAATTGAAGCTGATAAGAAGGTTAATTATTATAATGATAAGTTTAAAAATCTCGTTGGATATGTTGGAGTATTAAAATTTCCTAAAACAAGAAATTATGAATTAATTCCAAAGAATTTTTTCCAGGACGAGATTAAAAAAGTTATTATAAAAGTTGGACTTAATTCTCTTTCTAATATGGCTAAATTAAATCAAATTAAACGAAAATTAGATCTTAAAAATAAAGAAGTTAACAAATTTTCAAAATTAAATGAAAATTTAAGTATTACAAATAATTCTCTTATCAATGATTACGAAATAATTAAAAATGAAAATTATAAACTTAAAAAAGAGATAAAAACTCTTAATACTCAACTTGATGACTTTAAAACTGAATTCTCTGATTTTAAAGATAGATTTTCTAATATCCATAATAAAGATATTTTAGAGGTTTTTCAATTATCAAAGCTTTGGGAAGATTCCTTTAATGAAGTCTTAAATCATGAACACCATGTAGTTTTAGCTACAAACAACTTTAAACCAGATGACATAATTATTGGTCAAGGTTTGATTGGTGCAATATCTAAAGTTCATGCTGTGGAATGGCTAAAAATTATTAGAACATCTCTTATTTTTATTAGTAGTAGTTCTCATTTATTGAATGACTTTAAAAATGAAAACCATAATAATAGACATCATCTTAATAAACCAACATTTCAAGAAAATACTATATCTAATGTAGAAGATGAAAACTTTAAGAAAGATGATGAAATATTCTTTAACTTATATGATAATCAATAATTGAACCTTATTCAATATTTTATTAGTTGGTTATTACATATCAGATACATACACACAATATTAAAAGGGGTATTAGACAATATAAGTTATTTATATTAAAATGAATATAGCATTACATTCTATTCACAAGCTATTAAATAATACTTTGATTAATTAGTCCAATGTTTAATTCAAGGAGAATATAATTTGAAAGATAAATGTGGTATTGTAGGAATACATTCTAATTTAGAAAAAGATGTTTCATCTTTTGTTTACTATGGACTTTATGCTTTACAGCATAGGGGTCAGGAATCTGCAGGAATAGCTACATTTAACGGTAGCAAAATGCATTCACATATAGGAATGGGTTTATTGACAGATGCTTTCAAAGATTTTGATTTCAACTTTTTACCTGGAAATAAAGCCATTGGTCATGTACGATATTCAACTACTGGTGATTCTAAATTAGAGAATTCACAACCTTTTTTAACAAGTTTAAATGGAGAATTCATAGCTATTGCTCATAATGGAGATATTATCAACTCTTCATCATTAAGGGAAGAATTAATTAAGGAAGGTTATGAATTTACTTCAGAGACAGATTCTGAAGTATTATTCTATTTAATTAAAAAAGAGCATGATGAAACCAATGATTTTATTTTAACAATTGAAAGAGTTGTTGAAAAAATTATAGGATCATATTCGATGGTTTTTTTAATTGATGATAAGCTATATGCAGTGCGAGATCCCGCTGGAATGAAACCATTATCAATAGCTAAAAATGGTGAAGACTATATGATCGCATCTGAAACCGTTGCTTTTGATGTGGTTGGTGCTAACCTCGTTAGGGATGTTGAACCTGGAGAGATAATTTACTTTGAAGGTAATGAAATCAAATCGCACAAGATTAAAATAGCCGATTCTGTTAAAAATGCACATTGCATTTTTGAATATGTTTATTTTGCAAGACCTGATAGTGTTATTGATGGTCAAGATGTTTATAAAACGAGATTGAATATAGGAAAGCATTTGTATGAAGAATACAAAATTAACGCCGATATTGTGGTGCCTGTTCCAGATTCTTCAATTCCAGCAGCTATTGGATACTCCAGAGCTTCAAAAATTTCTTATGCCGAAGGATTAATAAAAAATAGGTATGTTGGAAGAACATTTATCATGCCAAGTCAAGGAGAAAGGTTACTTGCAGTTAAATTAAAAATAAATCCTATTAAATCTGAAGTTAAAGGTAAAAAAATTATTTTAATTGATGATAGCATTGTTAGAGGAACAACTTCACAATCTATGATTAAAATTTTAAGAGAAGCTGGTGCAAAAGAAATCCATTTGTTGATTGGATGTCCACCTATCATTGCTCCTTGTTACTATGGTATTTCAATGGCTTCAAAAAAAGAATTAATAGCTGCCAACAATACGATTGATCAAATTAAAGAACAATTAGGTGTGGAGACATTAGGATATTTAAGTATAAATTCTCTTGTAGATGCTGTGGGAATTCCTTTTGCTGAATTATGTTTGGGATGTATTAATGAACAATATCCAACAGATATCCATCAAAATAAATAAATAGGTTATTAAGTAATCTATTTTATTTTTTCTAAGTTAATTTCTCTATATTACTTATTAATATATATTGTTTATTATTGATTATAATATTGATTATAATACTTATAAAAAATCTTTAAATAAATTTGAATAATATATTAAATATCAAAATGACCATAATAAAAAAATTATACTTTATTTCAATATTTTTCAAACACATAATGGATAATGTGGTGATAATATGTGGGATACAACAAATGATTATAGATTATTGGTAGCTCAAGAATCAAAGGAACTATACAAAAGAACAATAAATAGTGGAAGTTTTAGAGGTCATTGGAATAAGAAAATGGCTCTTGATATTGCAGAAAATATGAATAATGATTTCCAAACTTTAGTATATTCATACTTGGATCCTAAACAATTAACAAATACTCCAGAGATAAAATCTCTTAAAGAAAAAATAGATGAAATCGTTAAATACTTGGGTGGTGATGATTGGGCTAAAAAATTCTTAGAAAAAACACCTAAAGAAGAGAGAGAAAAGGTTGAAGAAAACATTGCAAAAGTTAAATTTTTTATTAGAACGATTTCAAACTTGAAAGAAAGAATAGAGTTAGGCCCAATAGATGATCCAATAGTTGGAGTAGATATTATCGTTGGAGAGATAATGAGTATTAGTAAACACGGAGATAATTTAATGATTACCAACGTAAATATTGGTA
>JAISTD010000227.1 GCA_031272765.1 Candidatus Methanovirga australis
ATCTCATTTAAGTCACTTTCACTTAAAACCATATTTTCAAAATCTATGTTCATCGTTCTTTTTTTGAGTATATCCACCAAGAAGTGTGGTGTCCCTGTAGAAAACCAATACTGAGAAAACTCCCCATTCTTTAATGCAGATAAAGTGGAGAATGGATTAAAAACCTTTTTTTCACCATCAAAACTATAGCCATCATACCAACGATTAAATTCAGCTATTACTTCATCATGATACATATCATTCTTCTCAGCAAAAGCATGCAAATAGTCCTGATAATTTTCTAATAATTCATCATGAGTTATACCACAAATAGTAGAATAATTACTTAACAAAGAAATATCTGTTGGGTTGTTTAATTTAGAGAAAATTGAAGTGTGTATGAACTTACTAATACCAGTTATAAAAATAAAATCAATATACTCATCAGAATTCTTTAACCCCAAATAAAAACTCTGAAGTGTCCTACGATTAGCATCAACTAAATCTTGATTATTAATGTTGTCTAATATTGGAGCATCATACTCATCAACTAAAATAACAACTTTACCATGTTTTTTGTGGACTTCTTCTATTAATTCTGTTAGTTTATCATTTGGATATTTAGCAAGAAGATTAATAGAAAAATTTTTAGCTATACTGTCTATGTGGAAATTTAAAGAGTTGATAAACTCTTCATGGTTTTCATTAAATGGCTTTGACAAATCTAAATGTATTACAGGATATGATTTATCCCAATTCCAATGATCATAAATATAAAAACCTTCAAATAACTCTTTATTCCCAGAAAAAAGGTTTTTTAAGGTGCTAACCAGCAATGATTTTCCAAACCTTCTTGGACGGGACAAAAAAACGATACTTTCATTATTAATAAGGTCATGAATTTCCTTAGTTTTATCAACATATAAATAATTATTTTCTATTAAAAACTCAAATGTTTGTCTACCTAACATGATTTTTTTAAAATCAGACTGTTTAAAAGAGTTAAAAGAGTTTTTATCATTATTCTTTTTCATGATCAAACAACCCCCATAATTTCTTAAAATCTTCATTAAATATAGATTAATATTTCTTATATTTTAATAAAATAATATTCTACTTATAAATCAATTATATCCATATAATGCAATTTAATTTAATATATTATTTTTATATAAACTATTTTAACTATTTGTTTATTTTTATGCTTGTTTTAATTAAATTAAATGTTATTGTTTAATAATTGAACTTAATTAATAAATAATTAATAATAAAATAATTCAAAAATAAAAATAATATATAATTAGAGAATAATGGAAATAACAGAATATCAGCCATATGATTTTTTTAAAAGTTCTAAAATATTCATTACTTTAATATGTTCTAATCCTTCCTTATTTAAACCATCCTGAATGTTATATTGACAAAATGGACATATAGTTACTACAATATCAGCATCAGTTTTTTTAATCATATCAGCTTTCCTCTTAGCTAATGCCTCAGCTATTTCTGGTTTTCCAGCTTTTACTCCTCCACCTGCCCCACAACACTTATCAGGTTCATCCATTTCCACAAATTCAACACCTTTAATTTTGTTTAAAATATCTCTTGGTTGTTTTGATATGCCTTGTCCTCTAATAAGATGGCAAGGGTCATGATAGGTGACCATCATATCCAAAGATTTCATATTATCTGTATTCAGCTTATCAACTAAAAATTCACTAATATCTAAAACATTAAAATCTGCACCATACTTAGGATAATCATTTTTAAGTGTTGCACCACAACCAGCACACAAGGTTATTACAGTATCATAATCAGAGAAAATTCTTTTATTTCTTCTTACAAGGTCAGATACAATATCTGTTTGTCCAGTTCTAAGTAAAGGAGAGCCACAACATACTTGCCCATCAGGAACATCTGCTTCAATACCATTTTCTTTTAAAACATCCATTAATGCAAAACCAACATTTTGAAGTCTAAAGTCAACCATACAACCTGTGAAAATAGCTATTTTATTTTTAGAATTCTTGTTATCCTTATTAACTTCATTAATAAAACCTTCACCTAATGGTTCAATTGATCTTCCTGTTTTCATCACAGTAGTTTTAATAGCTTTATGAGCATCAAGAGGACCTAAATCCTTTTTATATGCTAAATCCCTTAATTTTTCTATTGCATCTGAAAAACTATTTATATTCTTTGGACATATTTGACCGCATTTACCACAGCTTGTGCAACTATAAAGACCATTTTTAATACTTTCAATTGTTCTATTTCCCTTATCTCTTGGATCAAAATCAAATTTAGATATATATCTCATAAAGTAAGGTCCTGCAAAATCACTGCTTTCTTTAATTACAGGACAGGCAGATAAACAAGAATAACATTCTATACAAGATCGTACTTTTCTTGTATTCTCACAATCAATACTTGGTATCACTAAAGGACTATTTTCTTCATTGTCATCATTAACTAAAGGATTGTTCTCTTTAGTGTCATCACCAACTAAAGGATTGTTCTCTTTATTTAATCTTCTATCCTCTTTCTTGGATAATTCTTTTTTTTCACTGCTTCCTTTTAAATAATCATCATCTTCTAAAAAAAGCTTCATAATAGCTACTTTATCATCAACTTCAGATTTATCAACGATCAAATCTTTTATTACAGGAAAATCTAATGGACTTATAACATCCCCATTTTTCACTTCTTTTTTACATGCTAATGCAACTTCATAATTGACTTTTAAACTGCATGAGCCACATTGTCCTGATCTACATGAACTTCTAAAGCTTATGTTTTCATTATAATTATTGTTAATATAATTTAAAGCATCCAATATGTTCATTTTTTTTCTTTTTTCAATTGAAAAGCTTTTAAAATAAGGTTTTTTATCTTTTTGTTTATCAAATTTAAAAACTTTAATTTCTATTATCATAATGTTCCCTATTATCCTGTATCCTCAAGAATTGCATTTTAAACATGAAGAAATAGCTATTAAATTTAATACAATAACATTAATTTAATATAATCTTAAATAAATAATATTAATAGTATAGTTTAGTATTAATAGTGTTTAGTATCTTAGTAATTTTAATCTTAAATTGAACTACTATGGACTTTAGGAGTCCATAGATTCTCACTCCACTAACTAATGTTAGTTTTACCATGAGCATTGTTAAAAATATCTAAAATATTATTAACTCCTGTAGTCCCTACAGTACGAATATTAATAGCTGCATTAACATCCCTATCATGATTACTACCACAATCAGGACATATCCAACTTCTAACATTAAGATTCATTTCATCATTTTCATACCCACACTTACTACAGATTTTAGAAGTATAAGATTCATTGACAACCTCAAAATTTTTACCATACCATTTTGATTTATATTTTAATTTCATACCAATGTTGATCTGCTGTGGTTTTAGCTATTTTATGATTTCTTAATCCTAATTTACTTTTAACATCTCCAACATATATATTATCATATTTTGTAACAATTTTAGTAGTTATCCAATGAATGAAATCTTTAATTATCTCTTTTTTATGATAATAGACATTATTTAACTTGGTTTTCGTTTTATACCATCTATTACTATCTTTTATTTGTTGAGACAATTTTTTATTTAATCTTTTAATTTTATTATCTGATTTAATTATTTTTATTTTACCAGATTTGAAATTATTATCACAATTAATAGCACTCTTTAATCCTAAATCAATACCGATAGTTTTATTAGTTTTAGGTTTCTCTTCAATTAAAACATTTTTACAAGTGAAAACAATGAAAAACCTATTATTTTCAAAAACTAAAGTTTTAGAAAGAATATGTAAATCTTTAGGAAATCTGAAAGATGATTTAAATTTAATATCACCTATTTTAGGAAAATATGCTGTCTTTTTAACTAAATCAACTTTCTTACTTGTAGTACGGAAAGATTGTTTATGATTCTTTCTTGATTTGAATTTAGGATATCCTGGATCTTCACCATTTTTAACTCTTCTGAAAAAGTTTTTAAATGCTTGTATTAAATCTCTTCTTGATTGCTGGAGAATTGTAGAATCAACTTCTTTTAGAAATGGTTTAATATCTTTAATTAAAGTTTCATAGTTTTTTGGAGGTGTAATTCCACAACCACTATTATATTGAAAATTATTTAAAATTAATAATTCATTAAAAATATATCTTGTAGAACCAAAAGATTTGAATATCATTTCTTTTTGTTTTTGATTTGGATATACACGAACTTTGAAAGATTTACTTATTTTTTTAGTTTTCAATTGCATTTTTGTTGCACCCCCATTTGATTTTATATTTATATTTTTATATATATTTGTGTGTGTCACAAAGTATGCTTGAAGTTACAAAAATTCATCTATGGAGTATGACTCCGTAGTATTGTTGTCGAAGACAACTTAGGAACCGATAGGTTCCGTTCTTTTTGGAGTTTGATAAATTTCAATATATACTTTTAACTGTTTTTAATTTTTGAACTATGATTAAATGAGCTTTAATTATGAATTATTCAAGATTTAAAGTTATAAAAAATTTATATTGCAAAATATCTCTTCCCAGCAGATCATGAAACTAATAAAACCAACAATTAAAAGAGTGATAAATGAATCCAATAATGACTAAACCAAAACACTGCGACTGGATACAGAGCCTACTCTCATTATTAAAAGTTGATGGAAGGTTTCAATTCTGTTTAAAAATGAACCCTTTGACAATAATCTGTTAAATCAGCCCCTTTTTTAAATTTTTATTTTTAAATAACAGAATTACATCATTAATAAGATTCCAACTATAGCTCCAGATAATGTGCCTAATAAATTTACATGTTCATTGCTGATGAATCCTTTTCTTTCAAGAATTGCACCGAGGACACTATCCATAAAACATCCGAATGTTCCTGAAATAACTGCTATTTCAACAGCAAGTATTGGATTTGGAATTAAACCTAAAATAAATGATGAAAAGCCAATGATACCAGCTCCAATGATACCAACAGAAGTTCCTAAAATAGAAACAGCACCGTCGGTTCCTGGTTCAACAGTTTTAAAGGTAGTCAACAAACGAGGTTTTTGTAAAACACCAACTTCACTTGCCAATGTATCGGCTGTAGCTGTAGCAACAGCACCTATAAATCCACCAAAAAGTGGAATATAATGGCCGTTAAAAGCAATTCCACCAAGAGCAGCCATTATAAAAGCAATTAAACCATTAGAAATAACATTTTTCGCTGTTCTTTTTTTCTCGTAAATTCCTAACTTTTGTTTATATTCCTTTGCATACTTACTTGCATAGAGACTTAGAATTAGGAATACTAAAATTAAAATCAACCAAGAGATACCAGCTTCAAGGAGAATTATAATCCCCATGAATATCATGAAGATGGAACCTAATAAATCTAAAGATCTTTTATGATAAGTTATAATTCCTGCAAGAACCAAAATCAAAGTGAAAATCCAATTTATTATTGTTTCATCCATTTAATCACCAAGATTTGATAATATAATCGTTTTAATTAGTAGAATATATTCGATTATTTTAGGAAGCTAAAATTTTATGCTATTATTAGTTAATCAAAAAAAAGTAAAAAAACAATTTTAAGTTTTGTTAAAATATATGAACCTCTTGTTGAGTTAAAAGAGCTATTCTAAAATTTTACTTTTAATAATTTCTACTCTTTTAAGCGGATATATTTTTTTAATTATATGATAAATTTCAGAGGATAGCCTTCCATTAACAGAATTTTCAATAATATTTTCAAAATCCCTTTCTTTAGCTTTCTCTTCGATAGTTTTAATTATAGTTTCTCTCATGTACTTTTGTTGAGAAGATTTAGCTCTTCTTGTTGTAATAGCTAAAACATATAATTTTATCTTAACATCATCTGTTGTTTTAATAATAACTGGAGCATCAATTCTACTTGTTCCTCTTCTAATCATACTTCTAACAAAATCTGTTGTGATTTGATGTCCAATAAATTTTGTGTTAGCAACATCTCCTTCAACACTGTTAACCTCAAATTTTAGTTTTATGTATTGTTTAGAATAATCTCCAGTTAATTCTCTCATAGTAACATCAACTCTTCTTCCAATGAGAAAATTCGGATCTCTTGATGGTGTTTCACCAATTTCTTTATCACCAAATACTACAGGTGTTTTAATATTGTACCAAGATTTTTCTTTCCATGTATCACGCACTCTTCTTCTTTTTGCCTTTGCCATATTATCTTCCTTTAGTTTTTTATAACTTTATTTTTGTTAATATTTATATAAATTTTTATAAACTCTTATTTTTTTTGTAAAATCTTAATCATTTAGATATTTTATTAAGTTATCTTATTTAAGCTAATCAGATTGAAGAAATATTTTATATTAACAGCTTTTTCTTTATATAATCACTTACTTTTCATATAACCATTTATATTATATTTATTTTATTAATATTGTTATACAATTGATGTTATTACATAAAATTAACTAATTTAAAATATTGATTAATAAGAACAGGGATGAAAATATCTATAAATAAATAATTTAAAAATCATTTTATCAAATTAAAATTAGCTATTAAATTGAATAATAAAATTAAATAAATAAAACCTTATTTTAATTTTAAATAAACTATTGTCTATATCATATAACATATGCTATAACATCCAACATCGACAATTTTAAATCAGATAGTGTCCATATGCTTATTATCTAATGATATATCTACAATATTCTATATCATATACAATATAAAATAAATTTTTCATAAAAGTAATAGCCGCCCATTAAGATTGTAAATAGTATCTTTTTTATTATATTTAAATGTTTTCATAATTTGAGATTGTCGAAAAGTGTGGAGGTTTTTACAATTTCATCACCAATTTCACGATCCGCTGGAAAAAGACATATTTCACAATATAAAGGATCCATGATTTCACAATTCTGATAATTCATATTTAAAATGTAACTAACCATAATTCACCAATTAAAAACCGTTAAATTTATATATTAGAAACTATATATTATTAATCATGACATTAATATCTTTAAAAACAATAAAAAGCAATGTATCGTGTATTCAAGCTAAATTAACGGATTTTACTGATGGTCAGCCTGATTTGGGTGAAGTATTGGAAAATGCTTATATAATCATTATGGAAAAGTTTATAAATAACTATTTCTAAATCTTATTATATGATTCTTAAAGATTTTAAATTATGGCATGCTCCAAATGTTGTTAAAATTCCTAATAGTCAAAAAATATTAATCAAACATTTGAGTATATATGAAATTATAGACTTTTATAAAAGCATTTTCCTGGATAAAGGAGTGAAAAATATTGATGTAGAATGGTTTAAAAATTTTTTAAATTGGACAAAATGTGCTGAAAAATGGATCCATAAACATTGGACATTAATAAACTAAAAATCATAAACTATACCAAAATGACTATATTTCAGATAATTTTAATTAAATAAAAATAATATATATTAAAAAAAATATTAATGTATCATTAATTATAAGAAGTTTTTTTTTATAACCAATTTAAGAAATATATTCTCAGCATTAGTTAACTTAAAAAATTATAGAGACTGTAAAAAAGTGTGGAGTTTTTCATGAAAATCCATATTTATATATAAAGAAATCATGAAAAATTAAAAAACCTCCACAAAAATTTACAACTTCTATTATAGAAAAAATAAAAATCCTTAAAACTAATGGTATGTTTCATGCCTTTGACATATATACTTGGTCAAATGAAAAATAGAACATTTTTCGAAGATTTTTAAAAAAAACTTCAATTCAAATTTCTTTTTTTTATTTTCTAATAAAGCCACCAACAAATAATACAGATAACAGTGAAAGTAAAACAGATAAATTAAACCCAGTTAAAGATAAACCAACACTATCAACCTTATCATGCACAATGATTTTAGGAGCAGGAGGTGCAGGGAGAGATTTAACCATGACATTCACATTATGATCATCAGGCTGATAACCATCCACATCTGTAAGATTGCTTGTTCCAGCATAATCAAAAAGAATTGTATAGTTTCCAGCTTCCAATCTACCAAAGTCAAAAGTAGCAACACCATCACTACCAGTCACTGAAGTATAAACACTCTTATCCACACTATTAACAGTAGCAGTAATCCGTTGATCAGATAAAACACTCCTATCCTCATTATCTTCGATGTAGAATAAAGTGATGGGTATGATAATATTCTCATCCAGATTAAAAGAGTAAAATTGATCATGCCCATCTACTAACTTAGTTATATATCTATTATCCGCATAAACAAAACTAGATAACAATAAACACACTAAAAAACTACAAATCCCAAACTCTAATTTTCTAAACATATTATATCATCACTCCTATTATTAAATATTACCAATTTAATTTTTTCTAACAGTTATTAAAACAGTGCCTAACTTATTAGGTTTCACATCCCAGTTAATAGTTAAAATATTATCCTCAATACTAACTGATTTAGTGAAACGAGACCTGATCTTATCTACTTTATAACCACTTAAAGCATTAGTCATATTATAAAAAACAGCACTATCAACTGTAAAATCCTTAGTATTATTCATATGAACCTCATAACGATAAGAACCATGCTCCAAACCTGGTTCTAACTCTCCATCAAAAGGAATGATAACAATCACTCTTTTATTAAAGTTACTTGAATCATAAACAGTATCACCCTGATAATTAACAGTCAAATTATAATAACCAGAATCAGAGAAATTATAATCGAGTTGAGATAAATCCAAGCCACCATATTCATCAGTCTTCATGATTTTAGAATAATCTGAACCATCAGGTTTTGTAATATTAACACTACATTGAGTATCAGGAATAAAAATATTATTATTAGTTAAATTAAGCATACCAGATAAACTATCATTAGCATTAAAAATATCAGGAACAATACCACCAATACTAGTGGATAAACCATTAACCTTAACATTTTTCAGGTAAGTGCTTGGCTCATAAGTATCATCACCATTATAAGTAATTTCCAATTTATAGTTTCCTTTAGTATTGAATTTATATTTGAGTTGAGATAAATCCACACTACTACCATTATTCTTAACAATAGTAGTATTCACTAATCCTTCTGGATTAGTGACTGTAACATTTAAATTTGTATCAGGGATTAAAATATTATTACTAGTTAGATTAAGAGTGCCAGATAAGTAGTCATTAACATTAAAAATATCAGGAACATTACAGTTAATATTAGTTGGTATGCCCTGAATTTTTATAGTTGTACTGATACTGGAAGGGTTACGACTATTATCACCATTGTAAGTTAAGTTTATAGTGTGATTTCCATAATTTTTGGGTTTATATTCTGTGCTAAAATCTCCATTATTATCTGTTTTAATGGTGAATGAATCAGATTCTGCTCCAGATATATTAACAAGAACATCACTATTCTTCACTCTACCCAGGTGATCACGTAAATAACCTTTAATACTAATATTCTCTCCTAAACCTATATGGTCTATACTACTATTCATTTCGAGAGTTGTGTCCCATTTTGTCATATGATTATCATAATTGTAACCAAAATTAGATTGCTGCCCATTACCTTTAGTATCATAATAATAAGCATTAGCCCACTGACTATAACCACTAGTATCCGCAGCTATAAAGAGTCCACTACTCCAATCAATATCATAAATATGATACCACATAGTCTCACTACCACCAAATTCACTTAAATAGAATTTGGCTTGATGAAGACTATTATATCCAGGATCCCAAAAACTCCTCCAATAGCCAAAACTATGCCTATGTTCATTTAGTATATCAAACGATTCCCTCTTATTATCATCATTTAAACTACATTGAATATAAGATGGCTTACTACCCTTACAATCCTTAGCAGATTTAGTAAGATCATTAGTCAAACGTATCATCTGACCAAAACCAAGTTTTGTTTGGCTTAGGTATACGAAACTACCTGCTCTAATATCATTGAATCCACTCCAAGCAGACACACTACTAGTCATAGTGAATCCAACCAGGCATATTGCAAGTAAGCTAATACTTAATATTCGTTTATTATTTAACATAACTTTTTCATTCCTCCTATTATTTAAAAATATGAATATATTTTTTTTTATGTATTTGAGAGTTTTCTTATTAACCCTAAATCAAATATATATAGTGTATATATTTGATAAATAGATTTTTTTTTTATAATAATAATATGAAACTCTTACATTATTAACCTAATGTTGTAAATAGTGTCATAGCATAAGTGTTTATCTGTATATTTTATATAGTTGAATTTTCATAATATATATGAAAGCTTATAAAAATTGAACTAAACGATAATGAAATCAAATTCTTAAAAGAATTTAAAAAGAAAGGCATGAGAAATGCAAGAGAAATAATGCGAGCTAATGTCCTTTTACAAGTTAACAAAGGATTGAAAATTAAAAATATCGCTGAAGATTTTAGAAATTCATCGTGAATACTGTTAGAAAGATTAAAAAAAGATATTTGGAAGGTGGATTGAAGTAGAACATTATTATGACAATCCTCGTTCCCTCATGCCTAAAAAAATATAGTGATAAACAAGAAGTCGAATATAGTTGCATTAGCTTGCACTGAACCTCCAGAGGAAAGAAGAGAATGGACTATTAATCTTATAGCAGAAACTCTTAAAAGTAAAGAAGGTTTAAGCTTTAAGTTACGGAAATGTTAGGCTTGTTTTAAAAAAACGAACACTAAAACCATTGGACTAAAATAGAATGTGGTGCATTAAAAGAAATGGATAAAGAATACAGAGATAGAATGTATAATATCCTGGATTTTATATGCTAAAGATTATGGATCCCAAATATCCAGTTGTTTGTCTGGATGAAAAACCTAAAACATACTCTCTTTGATGGATAATAGAAAAAGTATATCCAATGAAAATAGGCAGTCCCGAAAAGTATGACTATAGAGTATAAAAGAAATGGCAAAGTGAATATTTTTGTTGCTGTTGACTTTAAAGGAGGTAAAAGAGATGTCACGGTTTACAGATTAGAAGAACCAAGAAAGATATTCGCAGAATTATATTAAATATTATAGTCGATGAAGTCTTCACTGATGCTTATAAAAATAAGATTCGTGTTGGATATTATCCAAAATCTCTAATTTTGGATGGTAAGCAATCTATGATTTTGCTATAAACTTGAATACTCATTTTAAGAAATCTATCACTGATAATTTTTGATGAAGATGAGGCTGAACGAATATTTGAATAAAATTGAATTTAATTACACTCCAAAGCATGCCAGTTGGCTTAATATCGCAGAGATAGAATATTAATGTAATGGATATTATAGTGTACTAAGAGAAGAATTGGGAATAAAAATTTGCTCATTAAGGAAACTAAGGCATTTTGTGATTATAGAAATGAAAATGGTTGTAAAATAAGTTGGAATTTTACTAAAGGAGATGCTGATGAGAAATTATCAAAACATTATACATGAAGAATTTGTACAGAAAAATACTCATGTCATGACAATAGTATATAAAGGTTGTGCTGATAGGGAGGGTTGTAAATTTCTGTGGAATTTTTTCTTTATATTGTTTTATTTTCCATGAAGACAGTTAAATATTCTAATAAACCCTTCTGTTACTGAAAATCTTCGATTTTCATATATTTACAAAAAAAATCTTTGATTTTTGGTAAATTTAGTTAAATTATATGTCTTAGTATCTATTTTAAGGAATATATTTTTAACAGTACTGTTATGAGTATATTATAATAGGAGTATTTAAAAAATATTTACTCACATCTTTTAGCTTATTATTTTCCTAAGTGAATCAATTCCCCCCCTTATATTTTTCTTTTGATTCCCCTAAAACTCTTTTATCCTGTACATGATTTAAAAAAGTTTTTATTCTTTTTTTTTTAAGGTTTGAGGCTGTCCAACAGTTATTTTTGTTCAATCTATATAAATACTTAAGTGAACAATTTTTGAATATTTAAAATAATTTAAATAATTTTCAATAAAAATCTATAGATTAAATTTTTGTTGTGAGTCAGAATTGTTAGACAGACTCTATATATAAAACATGGATTTTTCATGAAAACCTCCACACTTTTTGACAGCCTCTTTTTCACATTTTCTTTATTTGACACTCACAATAAACCAAAAAATTTATATGCCTATTTATTCAATATACACTCGAGGTTTAGTAAAACAATATAATATATATGGAAAAAGTATTATTAATATTGCTGTTAATACTACTATTATTTTTATTGTTTAAATTAGAATAAGTTGTAACAGAGGAAATAATGATGAACAAGAAATATTTATATCTCATGGGTATCATATTAGTGATTGGAATAATAGTTGTATTTTTAGGTGGGAATAGTGTTAAAAGAAATCCAGATGAGTTAGTAGTGGCCATAGGAACTCACGGAGGAGAGCCTAAAACTGGTTTTGATCCAATACTTGGATGGAATTACTATGCTGAACCATTAATCCAATCAACATTATTTAAAAGAGATAATAAAATGAACCTTAATAATGATTTAGCCACGGACTACACTTTAAGTTCTGATGGGACAGTATATTATGTAACAATTAAAGATTATGTTAAATTTAGTGATAATTCAAGTTTAACAGCTAAAGATGTTACATTTACATACAATAAATTAAAAGAAGTTGGAGCTTCTGATATTGATTTAAGTAATATGAATTCTTCAAATGCTATAAATAACATGACTATTGAATTTAAATTAAATGAGCCAGATTCTACATTTATTAATAAGATGTGTTATATAGGGATTGTCCCAGAAACAAATTATAATAATCAAACATACGGTAAAGCACCTATTGGATCAGGACCATATAAATTAGTTCAGTGGGATAAAGGACAACAAGCTATTTTTCAATTAAATGACATTTATTATGGTGTGAAACCAAAATTTAAAAAATTAACAATGATATTTTTAAACAGTGACACAGCACTTGCTTCTGCTAAGAAAGGAGAAGTAGATATTGCCCAAGTACCATTATCATTTACAAAAGAAAAAGTAAACAATATGACTATGACAATATTACATTCAATTGATACAAGAGGAATATCACTACCTTATATTCCAGATAATGGGACAAAAACCTTAGAAGGTCATACATTAGGAAACAATGTGACTTCTGATGTTTCAATTAGAAAAGCATTGAATTATGGAATAGATCGGCAAAAAATTATAGATGGGGCATTAAATGGATGTGGTTTAAAATCATTCGATGTAGTGCCTTCCACACTACCCTATTTTAATCCTGATGCAGAAATTAAGGATGGTGACATTGATAAAGCTAAACAAATCCTTGAAGATGGTGATTGGAAGCTTGGAAGTGATGGAATAAGAGAAAAAAATGGATTAAAAGCTTATTTTGAACTTTATTATCCTTCAAACGATCAAGATAGGCAGACACTATCTTTAAGTGTGTCTGAAGAAGCCAAAAAATTAGGTATTGAAATAAAACCTATTGGTAAAAATTGGGATGATATTGAAAATTTTAAAAACTCTCAAGCTGTTCTTTGGGGTTTTGGTGGAGTAGATCCAAGCATAATATCTAAATTGTACAGTAGTAAATTAGTTGGGCACATATATGATAATCCATCAGGATACAGCAACTCTGCAGTAGATAGTTATATCAAAGCAGCGATCAATAATTTAAACATTAATTCTTCATATGATGATTGGAGAAAAGTATCCTATGATGGTATTACTGGTACTTCACCTAAAGGAGATGCAGCATGGTTATGGTTGGTATCTGTGGATTATTCTTATTTTGTTGATAATAACTTAAATATTTCTACTGAAACTACTACATTACAGCCTCATGGTGGAGATATTTTTGGGAACATATATAACTGGAAAAGAATAACATCATAATGTAAAAAACCATTAAGTATATAAACAATGGAATCCTTATCCAGCTACACACAATAAAGCTTACAAATAATTGGTTATTTTAGAGAAAAGTGTTAACAAAATCATGGAACTTAAAAAATGGAATGCACAGCTATTTAACTAAAATAATCCAACCACCATAAGTAACTTTAAGGGAAACTTGCTCCACTTAACGGATGACCTTATGAAAAAATTAGAAAAAAAACCCTAAAAAAATAACAGAGGAATCCCCCATCATAAAAAAGTAAAAAACATGTGAAATTTTCCCACGAAAAATGAAAAATAATAAAACATCTATATCAATATATATTCAAATAAAGTTTATAGAAACTCTCTTATGATGATTTGGATTTGTTATTTTTCCATCTCAGACTAAAATTAATTATTTTCAGCTTCAAAATTTAATTAACAAATAAATATAAATTTTATATAATAATATAACTATATATGTCAAATGTTAGATATTAAAAATAATATTATAATACCTTAAATATTAATAATTTAATTAATGAATTTTTTATATGATCTTTTATTGGTTAAAATTTATTTTTAACTTAGAAGAATTTATTCTCTGTTTGAAAATATCATTTAAAACATGGCTTATTTCATTATTAAATAATTATAAAATTCATTATATCAATAAATACACTATTTAATTAAATAAAATTTAAAATAAAATAATATTATAGCTATTTAAAAAATCAATTACTTAAAAAAAATTATGTCAAGGACTATGATAAAATAAATATAAAATAAAATCCATAAAATAGAATGTAGATTTTTATACCAGAAAATAGTATATCTTTGGAGATAAGAAATGCCAGTGATCACATTTGAATACAATGAATTAAAAAAACTTGGAATATCACTTGAAAAAGATGAATTAATAGATATTTTACCAATGCTTGGAAGTGACATAGAAGACTACGATGATAAAACAATTAAAGTTGAATTCTTCCCTAATAGACCAGACCAACTATCAATAGAAGGAATTTCAAGAAGTTTAAAAGGATTTCTATCAGAAGAAACTGGATTACCTCACTATCCAGTTAAAAAATCCAATGAAAAAGTCTATGTAGATGAAGAAATAGTTAAAATCAGACCATACATTGGTTTTTCATTAATAAGAGATGTTGATTTCACTGGAAAAAAATTAAAACAAATTATGGATTTTCAAGAAAATCTTCATTGGGTTATTGGACGAGACAGAAAAAAAGTAGCTATTGGAATTCATAATTTAGATGTCATTGAAGGGCCATTTTACTACATCACAACTAAAAAAGATGAAAACAGATTCATACCATTAGAACACCAAAACAAAATGACACCAAAGGAAATATTAAGAAAACATGAGAAAGGTTCAAAATACTCATATCTACTTAAAAATTTTGATACATATCCATTAATTATGGACGAAAACAATAATGTTATCTCCATGCCACCAATAATAAATGGTGAATTAACAAAAATCACTGAAAACACAAAAAATATTTTAGTAGATGTCACTGGAACAGATGAAAAAGCTGTGAATCAAACATTAAATATAATATGTAGTTCTTTCGCTGAAGTTGATGGAAAAATAGAAAGTTTAGAAATCATATATCCAAATAAAACCATCACCACACCTAACTTGAAACCAACAGAAAAAATCGTTCATGTAAATACTGCAAATAAATTAATTGGAATAGATATTAATGCAGAAGAAGCCAAAAAACTCCTCTCAAAAGCAAGGATGGAAGCTGAAATAATAAATAAAAACAGATTAAAAGTGAAAATACCATCATACAGAATAGATATATTACATGAAGTTGATCTAATCGAAAACATAGCTATTCAATACCGTATAAATAAAATAGGGCCTAAAATACCTGAAATAGCTACAATAGCAAATGAAGACCTGTGGTTCAGTGATGATAAACCCATTAGAGAACTTATGATTGGCTTAGGTTTCCAAGAAATTATGAGCTTAATGTTAACAAGTGAAGAAAATCATTACAAAAAAATGAATCAAGAAATAACTGAACATGTAGAAATAGCTAAACCAATTTCAATTGAAAGAACTATGATACGAACAAGTCTACTAAATGGTTTAATGGAATTTTTAGAAAACAATAAACATGAAGACCTACCACAAAAAATATTTGAAATTGGGGATGTTATATATCTTGATGATAAAGCCGAAACAAAGACAAAAACCATTAAAAAACTATCAGCCATTATAACTCACTCAACCCCAAACTTCACTGAAATAAAATCAACCATCACAAGTGTTCTATTAAACTTAGGTTACACAATGGAAATAACCCCCAGCAATAACCCAAGTTTTATACAAGGAAGAGTTGGAGATGTAAGTGGAAAATCAGAAAATGGAACAATAAAAGGATTTTTCGGAGAAATATCTCCAGAAGTTATTCGCAACTTCAACTTAGATTACCCAGTTATTGGATTTGAGATAGAATTCAAACCCAAACTTTTAGAAAACGAAAATCATAGATTTTCTAAGTTGCCTTCGGCAACAAAAGTTTGATCAAAACTTAAATAACACTACTTTGATAATACAGTTTGGATGATACTTGAATAAGACTTTAAATACCTACAACAGCTAAAAATATAGAAAAAAGATGAAATGTGATAAAATGAGACTAAAAATATCTTTAAAATCAGATAAAAGCTTATTCATCCCATTCAACTACAATCACATCATTTCATCAATAATATATAAAAAAATAGCAGATTTAGAATTTGCAAGTGAACTACACTCCTCAAAAACATTCAAATTCTTCACATTCTCCAATTTAAACATTCTCCAAAGAAAAATAGTCAAGAATGGAATAATCTCAAAAAATGGTTCTGTGAACTTTCAAATATCAAGCCCAAATAAATATCTAATAAAAAATTTGGTGGAAGGACATTTAGATGATTTAACTGTTAATTTTAAAGGCAAAAAACTATTTGTAGAAAAAATTAAGCTATTACCTGAACCCGAATTTAAAAATCCTATGAATGTTAAAACAATCTCACCAATTATCGTAAGAACAAAAAAAGAAATAGATGGAAAATTAAAAATTTGGGATTTAACTCCAGCAGACCAACAATTCTACACAAACTTAGAAAATAATCTAATAAAAAAATACAATCAATTCTATAACAAACAAGCAACAAATACAAATAATGAGAGATATAATTCAAATAATAAAACACGAGCAAACAACGAAATATTTAATTCAAACGATAAAATATATATAAACACTAAGACATATAAGAATAATAACAAATTAAATATTGATAAATTAAGTATAGTTGGTAATGAATTAAATATAAATGATGATAAAGTATGTATAAGTTCAAGTATGGGTTATGTTAAAAGAAAAAGAATAACCCTTGAAAAAGACAATATAAAAACATTTCACAGAGCTTTCATGATGGATTTAGAACTAAATGGGGACTTAAACTTAATTAAGTTCGCATATGATTGTGGTTTGGGCGAGAAAAATAGTTTAGGTTTTGGGATGGTTGAATAAAAATGTTTCTTAAATCGAACATAATGGTATGGTAAAAAATGATTAAAGATATGATAGAGTTTGGCAAATGGTTAGATGAAAATAATCTAGATGATTTTGGAGAAATTATTAATGATGATGATTATATTTTGCCAATATTTTTTAATGACAAACCAAATGAAATTGGAGAAATTTTATTATATGAAGATTATGGTAATTATTTCTTTAAAAATTCAATTTTTAGTAAGGGAATTAAAAAAATAAGAGATCAAAAATTTAAAATACCTAGTAACTCTAATCTGAGTGGTACTTCTCCATTTATAATTGAAATTCCATATAAACATTTTAAAGAGGGTGATTTAGAAAAAATTAATAAGGAAGACAAAAAATTTAAAAATAAATTTGAAAAATCTAAGAAGGCTAATGAAGGTGGAAATGAATTTATTAAATTTATTAATATTATTTATAAAGATACGGATAGATTTTTAGAGAGTATAGGAATAGATGATAATCAAAAAAAACATTTAAAAAAGTTTTTTTCTAAATTCAAAGTTGTTGATGTAAATAATAGAATTAATGATTATTATACCTTTTTATTCAATCAAAGAGAAATTATTTTAGAAAAATTGAAATCTAATGAAATAAAAATTAAAAAAGTTTATTTAATTTCTTATTTTCAGACAGAATTTGATTTACTAAATGATATTTTCTATTATTATTCTAAATTCATTAAAAAAAGAAAAGAATCTTTTAATGATTATGAAGAAGGAATTTGTTCTTTTTGTAATAATCAGGGAATTGTATATCCTACAATTAGCAGTTATTCTATTGGAAAACCATCTTATTCATTTAATTATGATGGGGATAATAAAAAAACTGCTGTGAAAAATTCTAAATTTAAATCTTGTAAGAAATGTGAAACTTATGTAAAATTTGCTGAAAATAAAATTAAAAATATCTTAAATAATAATTATAACTTAATGATTATTCCAATTAAGACCACTGGAAATTATGCTGATTTTTTAAAGATATCTAATGAAAAAATATCTTCTTTTGATAAAATAAACAAATTTATGTCTGAAATTAATGGATTCAATTATGATTTAATTGTGTATACAACTGTGAAGCAAGGAATTGTAATTGAAAAATATATTGAGAATTATAAATCCTACTTAGTGAAATTTGAAGGTATACATTTATATAATGATAAATTAAATTATCTTTTGGATTATCCTTATAAAAAAGGTGAAAAAGAAAAGTCTAAAATTGAGAATATTTTTGACATTGAACATATATTCAAATCTTTTTTTGTGGATATTGATAATGATGGAAAATTCAAATTCCCTAACTTTAGATATTTTTATGAAATTTATACAAAAGATTTTAGAGGTAAGACTGGGATTTTTAACGGTTTTGATAATAGATTAACTTCTACTTTTTCTAAATACATGCATTCTATTTTTAATTTAATCTATAAATTGAATGAGAATGCTTTAAATAAAAACATGCTAAATGAGATGGTTTTTAATTCTATAATTAAATTACAGAACCACGATAAAAAACTTGATATTTTAAAAAGATTGAATTATTATTTCATGCTAAAAAAAGAACTTCTAGGTGGAAATATAATGGAAATAGATAATGTTGAAAGATTAAAAGAATCCTTGAAAGAGGGTAGCACTGATTTTGATGAACTTATTGAAAAAGAACCTGCTTTAAAATACTATCTTCTTGGTCAGTTTTTAAGGTATATAGATAACTTTAAAAGAGCAAATAACAAAAAAATGGATGTTTTTTCTAATTTTATTAATAATGTAAATAGAAATAATGTTCGTGACCTTTTTGTGACTGAAGTTTTGCAAAAAAATAATTATTATATTGACCAAATGAGTGAAAAAGGCAAATTAATTTTTAAATTATTTAAAAATAATAGGCCCTATGTTTTTAATGAACCTCAAGGTTTTTCATATGAGGATTATATTCTTCTAATGTTCACAGGATATTATACTGAAAATATTTTAAAATCTGATAAAAAAAAGGAGTATGGAGCAAATGACTAATGAAATTGTAAAAAATTATTATCAAGGTATATATTTGACTGAAACCATCATGGGAAATCCTAATGGAGATTTTATAGATAACTCTCCACGAAATTTTGATGGGAATGTTTTTACAACTGATAAATGTATTAAATTTAATATACGAAAATTTATTCATGAAAGTGTTGAAAGAATTAGTAAATCTGATAAAAAAGATATAGAAAATTTTGTATTTTTCCATCCAAGATTAGATGAAGGAGCAGAAATAAGTGATGCGAAATATTTAACAAAAGATAAAATTTATGAAAACCATTTTAAGGCAGAAGATAAAGGATTTGAAAAAATAATAGATAAATGTCCAGATGTAAGAATGTTTGGAGGAACATTTACTTTTACAGGTGTTGATCCTAAACAAATCTATGGTCCAATTCAATTAAGTTATGGTAAAGATATAAATAATGCTCAAATTAAAAGATTGCAGATAGGAGCTCCTTTTGCTACTAAAGATGGAAAACAGACTACCACTGGATCGGAAGCAGTTGTTGATGATGCAGTTATTAGCTATGATATAACAATCAATCCTAATAACTATCCTGGCTTGCTTAAAGAGAAGGATTTAGAATTATTTAAAAAATCAATTTGGTATGGTACAAATTTAAGAAAATCAACCAGTAAAAAAACTGATTCTAAATTATTAATTTTGATAAAATTCAAAAATGAAAGTGATGACAAAGTAACAGCTTTAAATATTGGAGAATTGAAAGAATTAATTAAAATTAATAATATGAACGAGAGAAAAAAACAAGATGTGCCTGATAAAAAGATAATTATCAATTGTAATTTATTAAAAGAAAAATTAAAAAAATATTCTAATTTCATTGATGAAATAGAAGTCTATAGAGATCCTTCCGAGATTGAAATAGATTTAACAGAAAATGTGGAAAAAGGTAGTAATAATATAAAAATTTCTATAAAAGAACCTAAAGATCTCTTAAATGAAAATAATATGTAATATAATTTCTTAAAAAGATAGTGTTCTATGGAGATATTATGAATGAATATGATAACATTATTGTATTAGATATTTGGAGTAGTTTTGGTTCTTTTAGTAAAGCTTTTTCAAATACTGGAGGTTTATTGACCTATTTAATTCCTCCAAAAACTACTGTTGTTGGTATGATTGCAGCTATTTTAGGTTATGAATTTAGTGATGTAATTGAAGAAGTCGATGGGATAAAAAAATATAAAATTGAGGAATTATTTGATATCAAAATTTCAATTAGAGCTTTTTTTGATTTAAAAGTAAAAAGAGTTGTTTTTAATTCTCACTATGGAAATGAACCTAATTTATTAAATGTGAGACAAGATGTGCTTTTAGATCCATATTATAAAATTTATTTAAGTTTTCCAGGAAAGTTCCATGAAAAAGAGAAAGAATTTTTAGAAAAAATCAAGTCTAATAAAACTGTTTATAATTTATACATGGGTAGGAATGAGTTTTTCTTGAATTATGAATTTAAAGAGTATTTAGAAGATGTTAATTGTAAAAATATATATGATAAAAGTAATGATAAAATTTATGGCATATTAGACAAAAGTAAAATAAAAAATGTTGACTTGAATTCTCAAACAGCTACAACTATTTTTGGCAAAATGAGTGAAGATATTAGTAAGTTAGCAAGTCATTATGAATATGTTGTTAAAGATTATCCTGTAAGAAGGCATGATTTTGTTAATTTTGAATATCGTCCGATTTCATTTTATGCTGCTCAAGATGATAATACTTATTTCACTAATTTAATTTTAAAAGAAGATTTAGAGTTAGAGGAAGAAGATAAAAAAATAGAATTGTTTAATATTGGTGAAGATAAATGGATATCAATGATTTGAAGTATGATTTTTCATCTTCTTCTTTTAAAATAAATGATGATAATATTAATATATGGGCTCATACTAATGAGCCTTTAGGAGATCATATATCAAAAACTAAGATTATTTTTGATAGAATAAAAAATCAGGACATATTAATTAATTTTCATGAATATTTTTCAAATAATGATTTCATAAATCTGAGTTTTGAAGATTTTGAAAAATATGTTTATAAAATGATAGATTTTCACGATATTGCTAAAATATCTTTTAATTTCCAAATAAACAAATTAAACAATAATATCACATCTAAACTAAAAAAATATGGGTTAGATGGGCATATTAATCAAATTGAATCTAGACATTCATATATTAGTTCTTTATTGTTCACATCACACTTATTGAATAATGGAATTTTCAATGATAATAATAATAATTTGATTCTTCTTTTGTTGTCCTATATAATTTATGGGCATCATACTAATTTAAAAGATATTTTAAATGAATACGAATTTTCATATGATTTGGATAATAATTATCTTGGCACTTTTTATCTTTTTTCAGAATATATTTCTGAGAAAAAAAGTTTCAAAAAAGAATATCAAAGACTACAAGATAATTTGCACGATCTTTTGAAAAAAAATCATGACTCTAAAATATCTTTTTTTTATTCTTATATTTATTCTCTTTTTGTTACTTCTGATGTAATTGCTAGTTCTTATTCTTATAAAACTATTGATGAAGTGAAAATAAAAGCTGAAAATTGGAATAATCGAATTGGCAAAAAATTAAAATATAAAATGAATAAAAAATTCTTTGAGTTATGCTACAACAAATTTTGCGAAGTTACCTCTCCTGACGAGTTGTTATCAAATACTGAAATATCCAATTTAGGAAATATCAATGATTTAAGAACAGAAATGTTGAAAGAATCTTCATTAACTATCAAAAAATCTTTAAAAAGTGATAAAAATAAGAGGATATTTTATCTTAACATGCCTACTGGAGGAGGAAAGACTAACACATCAATGAAGTTGGCATTAGATATTTTAGAAAAAACAGATGTTAATAGAATAATTTATGCTATGCCGTTTATCAATATTATAGAACAGAATTATGATGTTATAAAAGATAATTTTAATTTAAATGAAAGTAATGGGGAAATTAGAAAAATTTATCATGGTACGGAGAGTATATTTTCTGAAGAATCAGATGATAATAAATCTGAGATAATTTGGAAAGATAACTTTTTTGATTATCCAATTATTTGCACAACTTTTGTTTCTATTTTTAATTGTTTAATTAGAAGTAAAAAGAGTAGTAAATATAACCTTGCTTCATTAGCTAATTCTGTTATTATTTTAGATGAAGTCCAATCCCTTCCTCTTAAAAACTGGACGAGTTTATATTATTTAATCAATGGAATTTCTATAAATTATAATATATATTTCATTATTATGAGTGCAACACTTCCTAATTTCAATGATTTAAAATTAAATAAAGATGTTCATTTTAGTTATGATATTGTCAATTTAATAACAGAACCAATGAAATATTTTTCACATAATTTATTTGATAGGACTGAAATAAAAAATGGGCTTGTTGAATTAAATATAGAAGATGATAATATTCATTATTTTGAAGAAATTTTAGAAGAAAATTTTGAAAAGGGTTACAATAAATGTCTAATTACACTAAATACGATTAAATCTTCTAGATTAGTTTATGATGAATTGTTTAATTTGAGAGAAAAATATGGATTTGAAATTGATTTGCTGAATTCTACAATACTTACTTCAGAAAAGAAAAAAATAATTCATAAAATAAATAATATGGATAATGATAGATATATTTTAGTTAGTACTCAAAGCATCGAAGCTGGAGTAGATGTTAGTTTTGATTTTGTTATTAGAGATTTTTCTCCTCTTGATTCAATCGAACAAATTCGTGGAAGATGTAATAGGAGTAGAGAATTGAATAAAAGATTTGGCAATTCAAACATAAAAGGGAATGTATATTTAATTAATTTAAAAAGACAAAACGATACTCCTGATTATAAATACATTTACAAAAAAGAAGAATCCGAAACAAGAATTAGGAAAACCATGAATTTAATAAATAAAAATCCTAACTATAATTATCAAGATGTTATCGATTACTATACTTCGATTTCTAATATTATAAACGAAATTTCTGATGATAATGAAGAAAATTTTGTAAAAACTGATAGAGATAACATTGAGAATTGGGAGATTTTAAATTTTACTGAGATTATGGATAAGAATACTGGAATTCATATTATAGATAATAAAAGAATAAATGCTTATTCATTTTTTGTTTCAACCAAGTTAGATATATTAATCAATGATATTAAATTGAATAAAACTATTGAAGAAATTGATGAAGATAATCTAACTAAATTTCATAGTAAGAATAAAGATAAATTTATTTTTTCATTAAATGAATTATTATATCTGAAAAATATAGAAAAACAGCATGGCAAACATTTTATAAAAAATGACAGTGTTGATGGTTCTAATTTAATGTGCTATTATGTGGAGTCCATACGGAAATTTAAAGATAAAATAGACTCTAAAAAAATATTTAGAAAAGAATTTTCGTCTATTTTACATAAATTTACTTTTCAGGTGTCTGGAGATGAATCTGACTTTGAAAATTTTATAGATAATTTTAACCTTGAGAAAACATATTATTTCTATACAATTCCTGAAAATAAAGTAGGTTTTAGTAGTGAAAATCATATCTATTCTATGAAAAATGGATTTAATTTTGACATGATTAAAAAAGATGAGGATAATATAATAAAGTAACTGTACTAACTGAAATCATGATTACTACTAACATCAAAATAAATGGCTCTCAAATCAACTACTATTTCATTTGTAAAACCAAACTATGGTTATTTTCTTATAATATTCAAATGGAACAGGAATCAGACACGGTTGCAGTTGGAAAACAACTCCACGAAAATACTTATAAAAGAGAGAAAGATTATTTAATTGATAATTTGATTAATGTTGATTTTATTAAAAAAAGAAAATGTATAGAGATTCATGAAGTTAAAAAAACTCCTAAGATGGAGAAATCTCATGAATATCAGCTATTATATTATATTCATTACTTAAAAAATGAAAAAGATATTGATAATATAATTGGTTACATTGATTATCCTAAAATTAGAAAAAAGGTTAAATTTGAATTAACTGAAGATAAAGAGGAAGAAATTAAAGAAATCATCAGTGAAATAAATACAATTGTTAATTCAGAAATACCAAAACCTAAAAAACTTAAAATTTGTAGAAAATGTGCTTACTTTGAGCTTTGCTGGATATAATCTGCTTAAATTGTATTTTAACATTAGCTTGTTATAATTATTGTTTTTTATAAAAAAAAAAATATTCAATTAATTCATGAAATGTTTTATAGTGTTATAGCCATTGGAAAAATTTATAACTTTTATGAAATTTTAATATCAATATAAACTATTTAATTTTAAAATAATTTATAAAATATAATTAAACTAATGATTAATAAAGATTATCAATATAATAGCTAAAATTTACAATCAAATTAACGGAGAATCTTAGATGAAAAAATTACCAGTTGGTATATCGACTTTTTCAAAGATAATAAAAGATAATTATATTTATGTAGATAAGACTGAAGACATTTACAATATGGTTAGTACTGGGGAAATTTATTTTTTATCAAGACCTCGTAGATTTGGTAAATCTCTTCTTCTATCAACAATTGAAGAATTATTTAATGGAAATAAGGAGTTATTTGAGGGACTTTATATATACGATAAATGGGATTGGAATAATAGTTATCCTATTATTAGGTTAGATTTTGGGAATATATCTCATAAAAGTCCAGAACAATTAGAGAATTCATTGGAAGATTTTATAAATCAAACAGCAAGAGAATATTCTATAAAACTTAACAACACAATAATCACCAATAAATTTGAGGAATTAATCAAAGAAATACATGAAAAACATGATAAAAAAGTCGTGATTTTGATTGATGAATATGATAAAGCTATTAATAGTCATATCGATGAAATTGAAATAGCTAAAAAGAATCGTGATGTTTTAAGAGATTTTTATCAAGTTTTAAAAGCTAACGATAGACACCTTGAATTTCTTTTTATAACTGGTGTTAGTAAGTTCGTGAAAACCTCAATATTTTCAGAATTGAATAATTTAGATGACATTACAGTTCATCCTAACTACACTAAAATCTGTGGTTATACAAAAGAAGAACTTGAACTTAGCTTTAAGGATTATATTAAAGAAATTTCTAAGAAAAAAGATATTAAGGAAGAGAAATTCTTATCAACTATTAAGTATTGGTATGATGGTTATTCATGGGACGGTAAGAACTTTTTGTATAATCCATTTTCCATACTGAAAGTTTTAAGTTCAGGGAAGTTTTTTAACTATTGGGGTGAGACAGGGGCACCGAAAATTGTTATGGATTTAATTAAAACAGCTAATATTGATATGGATGTTTTCACTAATGAAAAAATTGTTTCATATGATTTTCCTGGTTTTGATCTTGAAAATTTGGATTTCACAACAATTCTGCTTCAAACGGGTTATTTAACAATAAAAGAAGAAAAAACTTTTGGAGATGATTATTCTCAATATCTAATAGCTATTCCAAATAAAGAAGCGAAAAATTCTCTATTTGGCTATATTTTAGGTCAATACACCAACCACACATCTAATTTTTTAATTCCAATGGCAAAAGATATGTTAAATAGTATTATTCATTTAGATAGTGAAAGTTTGCAGAAATCATTCGAAATATTATTACATAAAATA
>JAISTD010000229.1 GCA_031272765.1 Candidatus Methanovirga australis
GAAAATTTATTTTTCAATTTAGAAGAATTAATTCTTCGTTTTGAATTTAGATAATCTTTGATTTTCTTTAATTATAAAATCTCTGATTTTATAATTTAGAAAAGCGAAGCTTTTCTTTAAATCTTAAAAAGGTTATAATGATCTTTAAATTTAAATAATTTTAAGAATATTTTTTTAATAAAGTTTTTAACAATATGTTATAAAAGTTTTGTTAAAGTTTTGTTAAGTACTATAATAAGTTTGAATTAATAAAAATTTGTTTCAAGGTATTTTATGAATAAAAAGAATATTAAACTAAATTCATCACAGATATTGTTCCTAATTGGAAATGCTGGAACAGTTGGGATAATGAAGGTTGCTAAAGAGAAATTTTTATACATAGGAACTCCAGATAAAGAAGAAATAGCTATTTTTCTTGAAGAAGATGATATAATAGCTATTTCTGCTTTTGGGGAAGGGGAAAAATATGAGAAAGCCATTAAATCTATGGGATACTTAACACGAGAAATGAACTCTCCTATCATTGTTTTGGATAAAGATCATCCAAGTTCAAAAAGGTTGGATGTGGTTTTATCTGTGGGAGATAGTGTTAGATTAAGTTGTGATATAGTTCCTGGAACTCATCCAGAACAGAATATTTTATGTTCCTGTGATAGTCTTTCTGGATTAGTGATAAATAAAACAACTGATGGTGTAGAAATAGAAGAAGAAATTAATAGCTATAAAATTGAAGAAATATAAGATAAAGAAATATAAGATAAATAATAATAAAGTGATGTTTGAAAAATTAAAAACCTTACATCATGAATAAATATCTAAAGAGGTTTGAAAATTACCTTTTAATTTAATAAATGGTTCTGCTCTACTTACAACCACTCCCAACTTTTTAAGCTGATTAATTGATTCAAAAGGTGTTTTTTTCCTAATATTAATGATTTTAGAGCCTGATTTTGGTCCGATTCCTGGCACTCTCAATAATTCATGTAAAGGTGCTGAGTTAATTTCAACTGGAAATATATCCATATTAAGTGCAGAAAGATATTTAGGATCTTCGTTTTCTGAAAGTAAACCATGATCATTGAAAACCAACTCATCTACATCAAACTTATATGAATTAATAAGTGTCTCTGCATGATAAAGTTGAGCAGTTCTTTTACTATTACATTTTTTCTTATTTTCAAATTCTGTTCCAATAACAGGATCAAAAGCACTGAAATAGCTTCGTTTTATACTTAAATTTTTATAAAATGATTTTAGTGAAGATAAAACTTCATGATCTGACTCATCATTTGCCCCAATGACAAACTGTGTAGTTGCACCAAATGGAGCAAGATTTTTATTTTTTTTCTTTATTGAGTCTATCCATTTAAATCTACGGAGAATATCTTTCTTGAAACTTTTAGTTGAGCTTATCTGAGATAATCCATCGGAACTTGCAGATTCAAAGTTTATGCTAACTCTATTTGCAAGTGCCATTGCTCTTTTTATTGATTCTTTTGATGCTCCAGGAACAATTTTAAGATGAATATAATCCTTAAAGCCATAATTTTTCCTTAAAGTTCTTGCAACTTCTATCAGGTTTTCCATAGTATAATCTGCAGAGTTAACGATTCCTGAACTTAAAAACAGTCCATAAACATAGTTTTTTTGATAATAATCAAGAAAAACCTTGGTAATATCTTTTGGTTCAAGTTCTAATCTTGTAAATTTATGTTTAGACTGACTAATACAATATTTACAGTCAAATACACATTTATTAGTCATTAAAACCTTAAATATGGGTATTTTACAGCCATTGGATGTGGCATGATAAATACCTGGAAGATTAGCATCTGATTGTTTAATATCATTGGAATAATCACAGAGATCATACTGTGCATAGTCACAGAGAACTTGCATTTTTCTTAAAGTTTCCATAGTAACAATATCTGATTTTTTAGAGGTTCTTTATAGTTAATGATTAATTAGTTACAATACAGCTTGAATAGCTATTAATTAGATGGTTATTGTGTCTTAAAATAGCTTTTAATCATGATTTAAAATAGCTTTTAATATAACTTGGAATAGTTATTAAGAACTTTATAGCTATTATGGTCTTGGCATAGCTATTATTTCATGAATTTTCAAATCAAAAATATTGGCTGAATTAGCTGAGCTTAAAATAACTCCAGTGTCAACACCTTTTCCAGTTCCACCAATAGTTAAAATCTCTTCACCAACTGGAATGATCCCTGCATCAGATAACATTACACTTATCTCAACACAGACTTTTATTCCTTGTGAAAGCATTTTAAGTGTAGCAGCTATTATTTCAACTGATGTGACCCCTCCAAATTTATTAGATATTCCTCTACCAACACCACTTAAAGCGTGTGAACCAACATAAGTTATAACTCCTTTATCTTCAAGCTTTTTTCTCATGTCATCAGATATATCAAGGATATTAGATCCTTTAAATCCACTATGGTGAGTCACATTTATAATTGTGACATTTTTTAATGTGC
Organism: Candidatus Methanovirga australis; assembly: GCA_031272765.1. Lineage (GTDB taxonomy): Archaea > Methanobacteriota > Methanobacteria > Methanobacteriales > Methanobacteriaceae > Methanovirga > Methanovirga australis. The sequence goes on from JAISTD010000229.1 coordinate 2,505, forward strand.
TGGCTAATTCTAATGCAGATTCTCCTGAAGCAGAAGCAATAGCTACATATTTAATCTTTGATTCTTCTAATCTATTTTTAACTAAAGTTATAAGCTCATCAGTATTCGCTTTTCCTGGTTTTTCAAAATAAGTAATTGATTTTTCCATTTTAACACCTTTAAGTTGCATGAGATCTTTAAAGTTATATGATGCCTTTAAAGTTATATTGTCTCTTTGAAGTCATAAACCATTGAAATTATATAATCTCTTATTCTTAATATTGTATATTCTTAATATTAATAATAAATAACATGATTACATCAGACAGTTAAATTTAGGATTTATTTACTATTTTTATTTAGATAATAGTTTATTTAATGATTTTTTAAATTTTTTTCTTTTTATTATAATAATATATTCAGTTTTTTCTTAATAAATAATTTATTAAATTTTTTATATAAAATCTATCTAAAACTTCTTTATCATTTTTAAGACTTTAACTTCCTTTTTAAGCTTATTCCATGATTTGAAATAAAAAAAAAGAAATATGAAAAAATAGAATAACAATAATAATGAAGCATAAAAATAAGAAAATAAAGAATATATTGATAACAATTAAGAATATAAATATGATTATTATTATATAATAATATTTATATGAATCAAAGTTTAAATTAAATAAGTTTATAAAATGTTTTTTATAACAGATTAATTTATTTATATTATATTTAAATTTTAATGTTATATAATAAATTATACAATAAATATATTATTTTTATAATAGACCATATGGTTATTAGCTGGTTAATTACAACTATTTAGTGAACAATTATTAAATTATGTTATTGTTAACATAGAGAAGATATAATGGCAGGATTTAACAAACTCGGTTCTATTTTAATAAGTCTTTTATTTGGTGTTTTGTTGTCATTTTTATTTGACAATGTATTCATATTAGTCTTTATAGGATTTTTATCAACTTATTTAGTAAATGTAGATAAAAAAACTTATATTACTGGGATGACGGCAGCATTAATCTATGGAGCAGGCAATTTCATCCAAGGATTGTTCATTGTCCCAAATATTCCTAAAGACATTATACTACAAGTAACTTTAGATCCATTTAACTTGGTTGTAGGATTTTTAGTGACTATAATGATTTCATTATTTTTAGGATTCATTGGAGCATACCCTGCATATTGGACAGGTAAACAATAAAGAATATGAATCCTAACAGGCTATTGTACATACTATAAGTTAAGAATATATGAATAAATTACTAAATAAGAAATAATTTACTAAATAATAAGAAGTCTGAGATTTTTAAACTTATAAAATCAAAGATTTTATAAATAATAAAATTGAAGTTTTTCAACTGACTTTTAAATTTTTCCAAAATAAAATTATCTTAAATAAAATTATTATATTCATTACTTCTTTAAATATTAATTTCTACAACCTAACATTAAAAGTGATGGAGTATACTCTTAATGAGATATATTACAAAAAATGATTGGTATACAGTAGGACAACATCTTGGAACATTGATGGTTGGAGTAGGAATATCTACCTTAATTCCATTAATAATTGATATTATTTATCATGAAAATAATTATATGAGTTTTATTGTTCCAGGATTATTTTCTATAATGGTGGGTTACTTTTTCCATAAAATGCCTGTAAAAGCCACTATGAAAATGAAACACGGTATGATAGTCTCTTCCTTGATATGGTTATGGGCAGGTCTTATTGGTTCCTTTGTTATGATGTCTTGCACTTCTTTAGATTTTATCACTGCTTTTTTTGAAAATATTTCTGCATGGACAACAACTGGATTCACTATGTTTCAGGATGTTGAAGTTTTACCACATTCTATACTTTTTTTAAGATGTTTAGAACAATGGATCGGTGGTTTAGGTCTTGTTACATTAATGATGGGTGCGGTTTTACGGTCTGGAAAGACAGTTGTACAATTATACAGATCAGAAGCCAGAGATGAAAAAATAAGTCCAAGTATAGGAAATACCTTGAAAAAATTAATTAAAATGTATGTTTTAATCACTATTATGGGAGTAGCTATTTTCAAAATTGCTGGAATGCCAATTTTTGATGCGATATGTAACACATTCACATCAATATCTACTGGGGGAATTCCTATAAAAGATAACAGTATGGGTTTCTATAATAATAATCTATTTAACTTAATTTCAATTGTTATTATGGTAGTTGGTGCAACAAGCTTTTTAACTGTTTACAAATCATTTAGAACAAAATTTCTTTCATTTTTAAAAGACCTTCAATTCCAATTAATGATAGCTTTAATCGTGATATTTTTCATAATACTTTATTTTACAACAGATATGTCATCTATGGACATACTATTTCATATAATATCAGCAATAACCACAACAGGATCATCTTTAGATTCAAGCATTCAAATTGCTAATTGGTCTTCAGTCACAAAGGTCATGATAATTTTATTAATGATTATCGGCGGTTCAACTGGTTCTACAGCAGGAGCTATTAAACTTATGAGAGTCATACTCATATTTAAAGGTTTTTATTCCCAAATTATGAATGTTTTATCTCCTGAAAGTAGAGTAATCAAATTAAAGATCTCAAATTTGAAAATTAATGATACATCAATAAAAGAAGCGAATAGCTATCTCTCATTTTATATGATAATTCTTGTAATCGGATGGTTAGTACTAATTTTTTATGGATATGATCCATTCAATGCTCTTTTTGATGTAACATCTGCACAAGGGAATATTGGACTTAGTACTGGAATTATAAGCAGTACTATGCCAATAATGGCTAAAATAATGATTATTATCAATATGTATGCAGGTAGATTGGAGATAATTTCAATTTTAGTTCTTATAAGAGCTGGATTCGAAGTATTAAAAAGATAATTAGAGTATTGGAATAAAGACACTGCTATGAAATAAAAATAGGAGGAATCATTAATAATAAGTTGTATGGAACATACTTGTTTCAAAAATGACTGGGATGATATTTGTTTAATTAAGTTAAATCTGTTGAGCGAAATTTAGATATTAATTATATAAAAAATTTATTTAAAAGATTATATTTTAAAACTATTTCCACCAACTTACTATAATGATATTTATCTATTAAATAGTAATACTCATATATATGCTTCTAAAATTTTTTAATAAAAATATTTCTTAAAATTAAAAAATATTATAAAGTTCATTATAGTTTACAATAAACAAAGATAGGAATCTTTTAAATATTGAAAAAACCAGGAAAATCACTTATTTTTAAAAATGTAATACTTTGTTGTAAACTAATAATTTTATTTTTCTTATTAATAAATTAATAAAAGATATTAACTTTGTTAAAATCTAAATAGAGAATAAATTAATCTAAGATATAAATTTAAATAAAATCTAATCTATTAAAAAAGAAATAAAGAAATTAAAAATGGAATAAAAAATGTAATACTTTATTAAAAATTATTATTAAATAAAATAAAACACAGACACAAAACATTACAAGAATAATAAAAAAATTACTTTAAATAGATCCTAAAAAAGCTGCTCCATTCAAGATATTAGCTATTAATTTAATAAACTATATACTCAATTCTTCAAGGATAGAATATCTCTTAAATACTCGTTCGATAGGGCTTTTAGAGACATTACTATGGGTTGGCATCATAACAATCTTCTCCTGTATTTTAGGGCTCAAATAGTCAATATTGATCTTGAAATAATCTGGAAATATTAAATAATCCACATCTAACTCATTCTTCTCAATAAATATTAAATCATCTAAAATAACTTCCTTATGTTTCTTAGAATCCAAATCAAAAATATTCAAATTAATTATTTTAAAACCCATATCTTCAACAATCTCCTTTAAAAAAATTGTATAAACCATAACTCTAATTTTTGAATTCATATTTCTTAATTCACTTCTTTGATTTTTATCAAGCCACTTAGAGATATTGTGCTCTTCAAATATCTTAGACACTTCATTATCTAAATTAGGTCTGTTTTTACTCATGTTATGTTTATAAACTTCAAATATACTATATTTTATTTGATTAATAGTGTTTAGTTTAATAACAATAGAATTCATTTTAGTCTTTTTCTCAGACATTAAAATAGCTAATTCTCCATCCTCATTATCAGGATTTTTATTTACCTTAAAATCTTCAAACCCTGCAATTTCAATAATTTCTTTACACATTGGTGTTGTTACAATCCTCATATAGTTTCAATCTCCATATTAACCATCAGAACAATGAATATATCTATTATCCTTAATATGTTATAGTTATGTTAATATAATACATATATAATATTAAGATAATCATAGATATTATAATAAATAAATTACATACTACTAAAAATATAATATAAATAGCTATAATTACTTAAATTAAACTGTGATTTTATGAAAGAATTAAAACTAAGTCTAAGTTTTGAGAAAACAATATCCAATGATGTTTCTGTTATGGTTGATGCTCTAAGAGCAAGCACCTCAATAACAATTGCATTAGATAAATATGATAAAATAATCCCTGCCCTGAATAAAGAAGAAGCAAAAGAAATAGCTATTAAAGAAAAGGGAGTTTTGGCTGGCGAGAGAACTGGAACTAAAATAAATGGCTTTGAACTTGGTAACTCTCCAATAGCTATTCAAAACTACAGAACAGATTTGAAAACATTGGTTCTTACTACAAGTAACGGGACCAGAATACTTAATGAAATGAACTCAAAAGTATTAATAGGTTCTCTTATCAACAGCACAGCAGTTGGAAAAGCCTGTTTAAAATTGGCAAATTCTCATATTGATGTTGTAATGGCAGGAGTAAAAGGAAAATTTGCAATAGAGGATTATTTAGTTAGTGGAGATATAATAAATTCCATAACAGAAACATTTAATCACAATAAATTTAAATCTTTAGATATTAGTGAGTATGCTCAAACTGCAGTCTTAGGAAGTAAAGACTATAAATTAGTTAAAAAAGCTATTTATAATTCCAAGTCAAGTGGAAGATTAAAAAATTTAGGATACCAAGAAGATATTGAGTTCTCCCTCCAAAAAAACATAACAGACAATGTAGGACTATACGAAAACAAAGAGATACGAAAATTGGATATTTAAATTTTAACAATATTGATAATATTTTACACTATTTAACTAAGTATAACAACTTAAATTAAAAATCAAAGATTTTTTTTTAACTTAACAAGTTAAGGTTCATCAAAACTTATTTTTTAAAAATAATAAAATCTATTTTTAAAGAATTATATTAAGTTAGATATTGTTCTTAAAAAATAAATTTATTTAAATTAATATTAATTTATTAATTATTCTTTATTATATAAAATATATGATATTATTGTTTAATTTTTTAAAATAATTAATTTTTACTTATTAAAATCAAATAATAATTCCAAATTTTTATTAAATAATCCAAATACATGCTTATAAAAAATATTTATTTATGACAATTTATTTACTTAAATATTTTAAATTCTAAAGGTAAAGTAAGATAATACTAATAAAAATATTAGCTAAACTTTAAATTTTTAAAAAAAATAATCAATATAGATCCATGAATAATAAAATAAGAAACCATATAGAATAATTTTTTTACTTCTATCAAACACTTTCAACAACAATCATTAATTTTAGGTGAAATTTTCCAAAATTAAATGCTTAATTTTTTCCGTTCTAAACTCTTTAATCTCCAATAGGGGGGGTAGTGTTTTATTAATTATGAATGGATTTAAATTCTATTTTTTATTTTAGTCCTATTTTAATAACTATTTATTAAATTAAAAAACATTTAACAAGTTTTATTTTCAAGAATTAAGACGAAACATTTATATATAGAAGATTTCAATGTTAATTTTCATATTTTTCAGTGCAAGAACCAGTTATAATTAAAATATATAACAGTTAATAATTAAATATATAAAATATGGAGACTGTAAAAAAGTGTGGAGTTTTTCATGAAAATTCATGTTTTATATATAAAGAAAACATGAAAAATTGAAAAAACACCACAAAAATTTACAACCTCAAAATATGATAAACTTTAAGTTATTTATAAGCATAAGTTAAGTTGGTAGTGCATACATATTTAGTTATTAATTATGATTATCTTTTAATCTTTGATAGTAAAATTAATAAAATAAATTTTTATTGGAATATAATTACTCAATGATTTCATTTGAAAAATCTATTTAAAGTCAAATTATTCTTTTTATTGTAATTGTTCTAATGATGAAGAATTTGATTTTCATAAAGCCACATAAAAACATTGGAGGAAAAATATTCATGTCTTTTAGTAAATTTGTTTTAAAGAGTTCATTTAGAAAAAAATCCCGTGTTATATATACATTAGTTGGTATTACTATCCCTATACTGTTAATTCTGTTTTATTCCATTTCTATGTAATCTTATAGAGATATTCAGGAAAAAACAATGCCTTCTTCTGACATAACAATCCCAGATCGGGTGGATGCATTTGATAAAGGAGGTCCTACAACAAAACCTCAAAATATTACTGAAGATTTAATAGATAAAATAAAATCTGATAATCGTGTTGAGAAGGTGGTGGGAACATATAGAGTGTATTGTAATATTAATGAAACAAAAAGTTTAGGGCTGGTTGGGTTTGACTCATCGAATGCTAACTTTATGAAAATAGATCTTTCTGCTGGTAGAATCTTTAATGACAATGAAAAAGAAATAGTGCTATCTAATTACGATGCAAAAAGCTTAAATAAGACTCTTGGAGATGACATGGACCTTCATGAAAATACTTATAAAATCGTTGGGATTGCAAAGGAAGACAATAAAATATCTTATAGTTCCATAACTTCCATAAAAAATGTTAAAGAACTATCCTTGTTAGAGAATTTGTCACGGATTAAAAAATACGGTCCAGACAATTCCGTAGATGAAAGTAATGGAAAACTGGAATATATTTATATTAAAGTCAAAAAAGGTGTTAATGCTTCTCAAGTCACCAAAGATTTAAAGAGTGAGCTTGGCAACGGAAACCTAACTATTGAAGGACCTGATGAAAAAGAAGTCGCTAAAAACAAATACCTCTATGACCTAAACAGAATAATATCAGAACTAATTCCAGTGCTTATGGGAATAATCCTAACTCTACTCTGCATCACAAAATCCGTCTATGATAGAACCAGAGAAATCGGAGTTCTAAAAGCAATAGGATGGAAATCAAAAAGAATATTCCTAATGATAATAAGCGAAACAATCATTCTAACCATAGCATCATACATAATCGCCTCAACCTTAGTAATCCTAATCACATTTAACATGAACAATATAGACCCATACTCTGCACTGGACTTCCCCACATTCCTAACTACACTACCCATCAAAGCATTTTTAAAAACATTCTGCATAGTCCTTATCATGGCTTTAATAGGAGCAATATTTCCAGCAATCAAAGCAAGCAAACTATCCCCAGCTGAAGCTGTAAGAGAAGAATAAATAATAAGAAGGTGAATTTATGAGTAATATTATAGAAATTGAGACTTTGACAAAATCTTATGAAAAAGGTAATGTTAAAGCATTGAATGATGTTAATTTAACTGTAAAAGAAGGAGAATTTATAGCTATTATGGGTCCATCTGGTTCTGGTAAATCAACATTATTAAATATGATTGGTGCATTGGATAAAGCTGATGACGGAAAAATTATTGTTGATGGAGAGGATTTGAAAGTTAAAAAAGATTTAAGTGATTTCCGTAGTGAAACTATTGGATTCGTTTTTCAATTACACAATCTTCTACCTATGTTATCTTCACTTGAAAATGTTGAACTTCCAACTTATGAATTAAAAATGTCATCAAATAAAAGACAAGAAAGAGCATTATCACTATTAAAAAAAGTTGGTTTAGAAGATAAAGCCAAATTTTCTCCTAACAAATTATCTGGTGGTGAGAGACAGAGGGTTGCTGTTGCAAGAGCCCTTATTAATAATCCTTCTATCATTCTTGCTGATGAACCAACAGGTTCCTTAGACTCTGATAATTCCCAAAAAATACTTCAACTATTAAAAGATTTACACAAACAAGAAAATATTACATTAATAGTCATAACTCATGATCCAAATGTAGCAGAACAAGCTGAAAGAATTATTCATATTTCAGACGGGAAAGTGATTGAAGCATAATACTGGCAGTTTTCCATATATATGACTATTATCAATATTAATTTCAATTAGTGAGAGTTTCTATTAACCTATCAAAAACAAAGACTTTGTCTTCTAATTTTCTTTCAGAAAAAATAGCATATTTTGATAAGATTTATAAATTATGAAACTCACATTATATTAACTAATGTGATAATAGCATATAAA
>JAISTD010000032.1 GCA_031272765.1 Candidatus Methanovirga australis
ATTCTTTTAAGAATTTGATTTCATTATCTGTTAGTTCGATTTTTATAGCTTTCATACATATATTATGAAAATTCAACTATATAAAATATACAGATAAATACTTATGCTATGACACTATATTACTGGTGATAAGGATACTAAAAATCGTATTATGAGTAATTGTGTTGCTAATCAAACTATTGGTTATATAACAACTCAATTTAAGAAATGGGACCATTTAAGTTTAGATGAAAAGAAATCCTTATTAGATGTAAATAATCATCATATGGATTATGCTTTGACTATGTTATCTAATGTGAGTCCTACTGAGATGTTATGGATTAATGGTTATTTAGAACAAACTCCTTATGGGTATTCGAATTATGCTACAGAAATGAACAAACTGCTAAGTTTAGGTTCTTTAGCTACCCGAGATGATGTTGATAGATTTAATCAAGCTGGAGACCAATTAGCTAATAGTATGATTAATGCTCATTTAAACTATATGTTAGCTAACAGTAGTTCTGTTGATTCTTTCCAATCTATTATTAATCAATTTTTAAACGATAGCGATTCTGTAGAAGTTAAAGTATACCAATTAAAATTACTTAAAGAAGGGATGGAAGATGTTGATAAGCAATTAGGTAAAATAGCAGACCAAATGACTGTTAGCAGCTCTGCAATGATAGGTACGGGTTCTGCAATGATTATAGCTGGTATTATTTGTTGTATTGCTGGTGCTGCTAATCTGGCTGTATTAGGTGCTGGTATTGGACTCATAATAGCAGGTGTTATCTTGGTTGTTACTGGTTCTCCGAATGCTCATATTGCAGACACTATTAATAGATTAAGAGACGAAATGAAACCAGGATTGAACAATTTTTCTGATTGTATTAATTTAATTATAAATCAATTGGAAAACGGTACTATAGGAGGCTAAATATTTATGTCTAAACAATTTATGGGAGGTATCATAATCCTCCTCTTTTTATTTTCAATATTAGAACCTGTTACTTATTCATGGGATCCATCGAATAGTTATAATACTAAGACTGTGGTAAGTATGGATTTAGTAGAGCAAAGAGCAGAAGCTGTCTATGCGTCTGATTTACCTAAAGAAGCCAAAGCTTATTATATTTGTAATAATCTTCTTAAAGATAATGAAACTTTACAAGTTGATGATATTATGACTTATTATGCGAATAAGATATTAGACGTTACGAGCAGTATAGATGCTGGTTTATCAGCTTATCTTATAAGTTATCTTAGTACATCAATAGATCAAGCATCAAAAGCTAAAGTGGGCAATGCTGAGGTTATAATGAGCGATCATAAGAATATATTACACATTATACAATCGCTTAACATTCCTGGTGAAAGGCAAACCATTATAAATAAAATTATAGGTACACAAGTTACATTCCAAGAGATGTATAATGAAATTATTGATAACGCTGAGCACAATCGATTATTTGCTTATCGTGGTATTCCTAATGAATTTTTTTTTGAAGAAGAAATAACACTAAGTTCTGGGCAGCAAGTAAGTAATATTAAGTTTATTAGGGCAGTGGCTGATGGTAGAGTTAATGTTGCTGGAGACATTTCTTGTATAGTGAATGATGAAACTATTCGTATTAGTGCACAAGATTTACTTCGGTTTCAGTATACAGAAACAGGAACTATGAGATTTGCTTATATTAATAAAGATCAAATATCTGGAGTTAATAGGCAATTAGATTTGAATTTGCCTGAAGGTAAAGATAGATTGATGGATATTGAAGCACATGGTGAGATAGTACCTATGTTTGAGACGGGAGAAGTAAGAGGGTATTTTGAGTCCTTTACTCCAATGAGTGAGATACATGGTTCAGGTAACTACCAGCAGGCTAGATCTTCGCTAGAGATAAGAATTAGTCAAAGTCAAGCTGTAATAGATGATCTAAGATCAAGAATAGGGACAGAAAGTGGATATGATAGAGATACAAAGGTGTTTATGGGCCTGCAAGTAAACGACCCTTCTGTAACAATAGATATGATTGGTGGTTATTTAATAGATGCTTTGGGGGCAATTGTTATTATGTCCGTTGTTTTAGCATTAGCTATAAAATATAGTAGTTGGTAGGTGTTTAAAGATTATAATTATTGATGAGATAATATGAAATTGAGAACTGTAACCATTTTTATGATTTATAACTCTCTTAATAAACCACAAATGTTTTATGCTGCGGTTTTCATAGATGATTGTAAAGTCTTTGGGAATGGTGTAAAATCAAAGGTGGGAAAATGGAGAGCAAACGTATTCTAACAACACTTGTATATTGGAAAATAATAGTTTTGATATAGTGTAGAGGAATGCTGAATGCAATTGGAACTGAGTAATGTTATATTTGAAGTTACAAGAAGTATTGAATGAGAATTCTATTTATAAATGGCTTATTTGGTTGGAATGACAATATTAAAGCATTCAGTGATAAGGTTGGATATATAGCTATTGAAGATATTGTGTATGAGAATGATTCGTTATTGTGTACTGGTATTAATTTGTTAGATGTTAGTTTTAGTGAATATTGTGAAAGATATTCCACTAAAACTGAGTTTAACACCATTAGCACTAGATCCTAAAGTTTAGTGATATTGTAAAAGATATTCCACTAAAACATGGGTTGCAACATCAAATTCATGTATTTATTGTATTTGAAGGATTTAGGATCCGTTTTGCTCATTTTTAGGAATTCATCTGAATTTATTTTTAAAGAAAAACTTCGTTTTTCTAACTTTATAAAATCAAGATTTTTATAATAATGTTAATAAATATTTAGATAAAATACTGTAACTATTTAATACATCTGTCCTTTAACATCTATTTCTCCTTTGCGAATACGGAGTAGATGAAATTGGAATGCCGTCTTCTGCTATAACATAGTTGGATAACAAAAATATTCAAAGGAAGCATATTTCTTTCTTTTCGTATTTCATTAATTTTAATAGCTGTTGGTTCTGTTTCTTCGATGACTACAATCGCATCAAAATCATCATTATAAATTGTTGAACCTAAAGGATCATCCAAACTTGAAAATAGAAAAATTAACAATATTAAAATAAAAATATATTTTTTATAATTTATTTAACTAATACAATATAAGGTTATGTTTATAAATTATTAATTTAATTATATCTTATAAGAATATCTTTATAATTATATAGAATATCTTTAAATTAAATTTATAATAATATTATATTATATTATTAAAATATACCAAAAATCAAAAATTTTTGTAATTATGAAAATCCGAAGGATTTTCAGTAATTATATAAAAATCAGAGATTTTTAGACTTGTAAAATTGCCAAAAATTGTTTTGCAATTTTTGTAATTTATGAAAATCTTCGATTTTCAGTAATCCAAAGGATTTTCAGTAATCCAAAGGATTTTCAGTGATAAAGGATAATGTGTGGAAAAAATATGATAAAATAACTCCAATGATGTCTATAGGATTAACAGACCACATATGGTCTTTAAAAGAGCTACTAACATATCCTTATCACAAGAACATCAG
>JAISTD010000042.1 GCA_031272765.1 Candidatus Methanovirga australis
TTGTAATTACAAATGTAAACATTGTTATAATAATTGTGAACCCGATAAAAATGAAAGATATATTGATAAAGATAAAATTATGACTGTTTTAAATCAATTAAGAGAAATTGGTGTTCTTGCAATTGAATTAACTGGTGGAGAACCGTTTTTACATCCTAATTTTGAAGAAATAATTATGCACTGTTTGAAACTATTCAATATAGTTGCAGTAATTACTAATGGTTCATTGATCACTGAAAAGTTCCTAAAATCTTTAAATGAACACAGACATAAATTAAGTTTTCAAGTTCCGTTACATTCTGTTGATAGTAGTTACATGGATGATTTTTGTGGAAATAAAGATAGTTTCATGAATTCTGAAAAAGCTATAAAACTTTTAACAAAGTATGGATTTCTAACTCGAGTAGGTATGATAATTACACCAGAGAATATCAATTCAATGGTTGATACAGCTATGTTTGCACAATCATTCATCGCAAAAAATTCAACTTTTAATGAAAAATCATATAGTACTCTTTTCTTCGCATTTAGTGTAGTAATCCCTGTTGGAAGATCTAATTTATTTAAAAACATTATCATTGAATCAGAAGAAGTATTCGGAGAAATGCAGAATAATTTAAAGATTTGTGATGAAAGATTTGGAGATTTCATATACAAAGATGATCCTAAGATATATGATGATCAACATTGTGGTGTTGGTGTCACATCAATAACTATTGATAATTCGGGCGATTTGAAACTATGCGTTATGTGTCCTACTATAAAAAATTGGGGAAATATATTTAATGAAGATCTAAGAAATATATTTTCTAATGAAAAAACTAAATATTTTGCTGATCTTATTGTACCTAAAATAGATATACGTGGTGAGTGTGAATATTTATGGTTCTGCAATAATTGCCCAGCAAGAGGCATTACAAAGTATATGGAAATTGGAGATAAATGTATTTGGGGAAAAGAAAAAATAGGTGAGTTATGAAAATAGAAAAAAGACAGCAAGCTGAAGATATGAAATTAAAAAATATTATCGTTGTTGATAATGTTGTTAAAAAATATGGGAATCAAATTGTCTTGAAAAATATTTCTTTTAATATTTCTAATGGTCAAATTTTCGGTTATCTTGGTCCAAATGGAGCTGGTAAAACAACGACGATAAAATTATTGTTGGGCTTATTAAAACCCGACTCTGGAGACATTAAAGTTTCAGATAAAGATCCATACTTAGATACTATTGAAACACAGAATATGAAACAACAAATTGGTTTTGTATTAGAATCGGATTTATTAAATCCTAATTTAAGTGGATTTAAAAATATTTTATATTGGGCTGAACTATATGATAACCTAAATCCTGAAAATATCTACAAACAAGTTAATGAAGTAATGACCATTGTTAATTTAACTGACTATAAAGATATGCTTGTGAAAAACTATTCTCATGGCATGAAAAAAAGATTATTGTTTGCAAGAGCAATAGTACATAATCCACTGATTTTAATTTTAGATGAACCTACAAATGGTATTGATTTAGAGTCAAGATTAATAGTAAGAAATTTAATTAAAAAATTTGCAAACGAAAATAAAATCATACTTTTCTCCAGTCACGACCTAAATGAAGTTCAAAAAATATGTACCAATATTATCATACTTAATAAAGGAGAAAAAAGATTTGACGGAACTTTAGAGGAATTAAAAATAAAATATCCAAAGGAATCCTTAGAAAATATCTATCTAAAACTAATGTGAGGTGAGGTCATGTTTGCAAATATTAAAAAATTCTTTTTAAAAGAGGTTAAAGAACTGTTGAATGATAAACAACTTATGAAAACATTACTAATATATTGTGCAATAGGTATTTTAATATCAATGGTTATTATTTTCTCAGATAATGATCAAAATTTGAAAAATATTTATCTTTGTAAAATAATCATTTTAGGTTTCATGATATACTTGTTTTATCTAATATTTAATATGATGGTTACCAATAGATTCATGAATGACTCTATAGAAAATATGTTCAATCCATTGTTATCTTTGCCAATGAGTTTGAAGGAAATATGTTTAGGTAAATTATTAGCTGTCATAAGTATAAGTTACCCTTTCACAATCCTAATTTTAATAATAATATCTATACTTTATTATTTATTAGATATAGTTAATATAATGCAAAGTTCTTTAATGTTTTTTTTCATATTATTTTTGTTAATGCCTTTAATAATAACTACATACTACAGTCTATGTATCTGGTTATATTTGTTGTTTAAAAATAAAAACATTCTTGTAATATCTAATATGTGTGTAATGCTTTGTCTTACTCTCACACCTTTGTTAACAAAGCAGTTGTTCCCAAATTTTGACTTTTCAAATCTTTTACAAAACATGAATTTGAATGTTGTTAATATAATTTTTGTTGCTATTATAATTATATTTTTCATTATAATACAATTGATAGGTAAACTGGATAAAAATAAGTTATTATCTTGATTAAATTGAAAAATTAAAAATATTGGATTCAATTATAGTACTTACCAAAACTTTTATAACATTTCATTAAAAACTTTATTAAAAAAAATATTCTCAAAATTATTTAAATTTTAATTTAAAGATCTATTGTTTGTTACAATTATATGGGATTAATATCTAATCATATGATCTACGAATTCTTTTAGCTGAAGATGGATTATTCGGAAATTATATGGGATTAATATCTAATCATATGGGACAATATATTTTATATTCTTTTTTTAATATTTTTTTCAAACTATGAATTTTGATAGTATTATACTGTTATATATGTTATAATATGAAATATATCTCTTAATTCAATATTCAAATTACATAGATAATGGCCTATAATCGTTCATTACAGAATAAAAAATGAGATTGCCCGACAATTTTCATTAAATTCTTCAATACATAGTTTTCATGTCATCTGATTAAATATAAACTCTTGATTTTAAATTCTATCTTTAAAAGCAGTTGAATTTGTAGAAAAATCTAAATTTTTGGGCACTTATTCCAGTGCTGAGCTAAATAGCTGATAAAACATTTATACTTTTAGAAAACATGTGCATTGCTACTGTGAAATATAACAAATAATCATTGAATGTTCTTTATTTTTTGACTGGATCAGACCCCATGTTATCATTTATCATGACAAATTATATAGTTAGGTTTATTATATATTATCAAAAAGTCATATTATAATCGATACTTATCTGATAATAATATGGTCTGTATTTTTTAAAAATACTATTATGGGTGTGGATAAATCTTTTATTAAAATATGCTAATATATAAAGATGTGCTTAATGGATATCATGATTGATCCAAAGGATGTGAAAGTTGGAGACGTGGTTGTTTATAATGGTGTGTGGTTTCCAGACCCAATAATTCATAGAGTTATTAACATTACCGAAGTTAATGGAACTAAGCTATTCACAATAAAAGGAGATCATAACCCTGTCCAGGATCCTTTCCCTGTTAAACCAGAACAAATTGTTTCAAGACTTATAACAATTGATGGTCATCCATTTATAATCCCTAAAATTGGATACATAACAATTTATCTTAAAGGTTTCTGGTATCAACTATTAGGCATAAACACTGAATACTAACTATAATTTTTAGAAAATATTCTTTAGAACATGAATTTTACAAGAAAAAAATATTTTTGTAAGTTGAAAAAATAAGATTAATCATCAAATCCACTCCAAAATAGTAAAAAAGAGATGGTCGCCTTATAATAAATTTAAAAAGTATAGCTATCTTTACTATATCTGAGAATATATTCAAACTATGAATAAAAAGTATTATTTTTATAGAAATTTTTCACATTTTATCATTAACATTATGAAAGAAATTATAGACATTTTCAGCTGATTTTTTATTCATACCATTAGCATTTAACAATTTATTAATAGAAGCTTTCTTAATAGTTTCAATATCACCAAACTCTTTTAAAAGATTTATCTTCCTTTTTTTTCCAATGCCTTGAATATCATCAAGAACAGAGTGTTCAAGACTTTTTGACCGTAGCTGTCTATGATATGAAACTGCAAATCTATGTGCTTCATCTCTAACTCTCTGAAGTAGTTGTAAACCTTGATTATTTTTTGGAATAATAATTGGAAAACTACTTTGTGGTATGAAAACTTCCTCAAACTCTTTTGCAAGTCCAATGATTGGAATGTGTTCCAAACCATACTCCCTCAAAACTTCCACACCAATATTCAACTGCCCTTTCCCACCATCAATCAAGATCAAATCTGGTTCTTTAAGATCATTTTCAGAATCTTTATCCTGAGCAATTGATTTAAATCTTCTTTGTAATAATTCTCTCATCATACCATAATCATCAGGTCCAGGAGTTTTTAGTTTAAATTTTTTGTACTCTTTTTTATTTGGCTTTGAATCTAAAAAAGACACCTTAGAACCAACAGCTAAAACACCAGAGATATTTGAAACATCATATCCTTCAATAATTCTTGGAAGTTTATCTAATTTCAAGTATTTTTTAAGTTCTATCAAAGAACTTTTCATTTTTCTTTTCTGTTTTCTGATAATATCTGCATTTTTAGCAGCCATTCTAAGTAATCTTAACTCAACTCCATTTTCAGCGACTACAATTCTAACATTTGAATTATTATTATTATTATTATTATTATTATAAGTATCATCATTTTTAATATTACTTGAATTATTACCATTAGTATCAGTATTATCAATTTCTAATTTATTATCATTTTTAATATCTAAATCTAATGAATCCAATTCATCAGCCCTTAAATCAGATAGATATTCAAGAATAAGATCCTTATCAGAAATATCTTCCTCCACAATTATCTCCTTAGGAACTGTTCTTAAAGGTCCATAGAATTGCTGGATAAAAGCAGATAAAATATCTTTTGTAGTTTGATTTTCAGTTCCAGACATTAAAAAATCATCTTTTCCAATGATTTTACCATTTCGAACAGATAAAACAACCACTATTGCTCTGTCCTTATCATTAGAAAAAGCTATTATATCCTGTTCTAAATCATTTTCAAAGACAACGAATTGTTTCTCCATGACTTCTTTAATCGAATTAATTTGATCCCTTAAAACAGCTGCCTTCTCATATTCTCGTTTAATAGCTACTTCTTCCATTTCTCTTTCAAGGTCTTTTACTATCTGATTATATTTTCCACTGAAAAAGAGATCTATTTTTTCTATTATTTTAGAATATTCCTTTTGAGAAATACCATTATCACAAGGAGCATGACATAAATCTATTTGACTATTTAAACAAGGTCCATCCATATTTTTACATGTTCTCATCTTAAACAATGATTTTAAAAATTTAACAGTTTTTCTAACCGAACCCACATCTGTAAATGGTCCATAATATGTTCCGCCCTTGCTTATATTCCTTGTTATGTTTAACCGAGGATACTTTTCATTTACAATTTTAACATATGGATACCTTTTATCATCCTTTAATCTTATGTTATACCTTGGTCTATGTTTTTTAATAAGATTAGCTTCAAGAATTAATGCTTCTTTCTCAGATTCTGTGATTATATACTCTAAGCTATGAAAGCGTTTCATTAAAACATAAGTTTTTGGACTTTCATGTTTGTCTTTAAAATATGATTTAACTCTCTTCTTTAAAAATTTTGATTTTCCAATGTATATGATCTTGTCATTTTTATCCTTCATAATATATATTCCTGGTTTCTCAGGAAGATCATTTGCAGATTTTACCTTTGTTGACATGACTACTCATTTAATTAATTGTTTATTTTATTTAATTTATTCTTAATTTAATTGGTTTAATTAAACTTTAATATTAAATTTTTTATAAATAAATATTTTATGAAAAATAAGATACTATTAAATTAAAAATTAAAGTAAAAGATTAAAATTGAAATTAAGTTGAAAATTTTGATATAAAAGTAAATTTAAAATAGCTTTCATCAATTTTTACTGATTAATATATATGATAAAACTATTAAATTAATTTTCTTAAATTAGAGTTAGAAAAAAGAGAAATTATATTTCCTTTAAAAAGGTTAGAACATGATATTAAAGAAGATTTAATCAAGGCGAAT
>JAISTD010000083.1 GCA_031272765.1 Candidatus Methanovirga australis
AAATAATAGTTGTTTATCACAAAAAACCAGTAATAACGGAAATACTCTTTATATAACTTATATTAAAGGTTTAGTAAATGGTAAATGGGTTGATCTTAATATGGTTTTCCCTCATGTAATGGAAATGATCAAAGACTTAGGAGTAGCTATACATATTTGTAAGCGTAATAAAACAGTAACTAATGAAATGATTAAAAATAAGAAAAGAAATAATAAGAAAGTTCATTAAGGTATTTCAATTGGTTTCAATTCCATATCATTAATTTTCGGGATATCATTGGGTTTAATAACATCATTTGGTGTAAGTTGATTAGGATCAGCAACTTCTTCATCTTCATAAAAACATGGACAAAAACATCTCTTAAATTTATCTAAAAAACACATGATCACAGGGGCAAATATTTGTGTAACGGTAAATACAATTAAAGCTGTTAAAATAGCATAATATAAAGCAGGTGAAAATAAATAATCACTATCACTCATAATATTTTTTTATTAATGAAAAAAATGGAAGAAAATAATAAAGTGAGCGAAAATGAGGAAGTGAAAGAAAGTAGAACAATAATAAAAGATAATGTAAAAAATGAATTGATCAATCGTAAAAAATGTAAATATAAATGTGTTGAATTATATAAAAAAGGTTTTATTCATATAGTTGATGAGAAAAATAATATAATCGGTAAATGTCCTGTATGGAAAGTATTACCAAAAGAAGATATAAATAATTTATTCATATCAATGAATGATCTTAGTTTAACTTATGATCTATCTAAACATATTCATGAATTAGAAGTAAGTTTTAATTGTTTAGCAGAAGCATTATTTACAACTAATATTAAAATGAATTTTAATCCTCATTTTTTAATAAGTCAATTATGAGCTATATTACACTAATATGATTTTCCATATCCTTATCAAAATCTTCCTTCGTCCAACCCTGATCTTTATAATATTTTTGGATCAAATTCATATTTAATTCATCTATATCTATATCAAAATCTCCAATACGTAATCCATTTTCTTGCATTTGTTTTATTATTTCATATGTTTTTTGATCTCTATAAATTACAGCATCAAATTCTTTTGGGATCAATGGTATTAATTGGGGAACACTATTAATTAATTCTTTAATTTTATTTAAGAAATCCATAGTTCTTTCATCACCTGATTTTTCTATATAATATATAATTTGACTAAATGTTCCCCAATTAACAATATCAGTAAGATCAGTAGTTTGAACATTAACATTATAAGGAATACTATCTCCATATAAAACAAAATATAATCTTTGTAATAAAGTTTCATAATCTTGATTACTTAATAAGAAATTCAACATAAATTCTAAGAAACAATTTTCTTTATCATATCTAATTAAAGATTGTAAATAACAACATTTTCTTAATGATCTTGTTGCTAAACCATTTGTATCAGGTATTGTAGCTACTATACTAATTATTTTTCCTATTAATGTTAATTCTTTTGATAATAATGTTTTAGTTTTAAACATTTCACTAAGTAGATCAAGAACATGCCATTCTAATAATTTATTAATTATTGGTGGATATTCATATCTAACCATAACATAAATAAAATCTAATATACTATAACTAATAATCGGCATTGAACTCAATTTACTTACGATCCGATAAATAAGGTTCATACTTTCATCCCTAAAATCATTTATTTTTAGTAAAGCACTTACAAATATTACAGGTAAAGGTAATGGTATAGGAAATGGTTCATCAATATTATGATTTAATATACTTAATATTATATCTGGTTGATACTCCCCTATTCTATTATATAAATGAGTTAAAATATCAATTGTTATTTGACATAGAAATTGTGATCCACCATTAATGAATTTATCACACTCTTGTAATATAGTATCATCATCTTGTAAATTAACTGTATAAAAATTGAATATTTCAGCCCATAATAAAATAAAAGGTTGATCCTTATAACAATCTTTTAATTGATCAGTAGTCATTAAATAATAATGATTATTTTCTATATAATCTTGATAGAAATAAGATGTATCAATTGTATAACTTTTAAATTTATAACTAAATAATTCATTACTACTGATAAAGTTTAGAATTACATTACTTCTACTTATAACATGATTATACATACAACTAAGATCATAAAGTATATTTCCTTTTTTATCTTTTAAGATCCCAATGTAATTAATAACTCTTAAAGCTACTAATAAAAACTCCGGCTTATCATCTAAATATGAGATACATTGAAAGATATCATATATTGTAGATATAATCATTCCTATATCTAAAATCAAACCAGATCTTAACATTTTATAATATATTCTTAAAATAGGCGTTGTAAAACGACATCTAATTAAGAAATTTAATTCAGGATCATCATCTTCTCCATAATCCATAAATAATAATTTCTGTAAAAAATCAAAAACAATATCATCTTTAATTAATTTAATATTTTTCATAATCATATTAAATAGATGATCCATAGTATTTTTTTCAGTAGTAAGAGTAGCTTTATAATTAATTGTTGGTGAATGAAAATCAATTATAAAATCTTCTATATGTATTCTTGATATTGCATCTAAGATCCATTGATATTCCTCACCTTCACTATAACTTCCGCTACTTCCACTACTATCTTGTTGAAGTTCCCATTCAAGACTTGGTTTATATTTCATTAATAATTTTTTGAATAAAAATAAAAAATAATCAAATGACTGATGCTGAATATGGAAATGAACGGTTAGATAATATAGAAAGACGACTAAGTGAAATGAATGTTTTTATCAGTAATGTAAAAAATTCTACTACTCAATATAAAGCCGAGATCGAAATGAAATTACAATATTTAATAAAAGTAGTTAATGACTTAAATAATAAAATAAATGGAGTAGATCTAAATAATAAAGAAAATAAAATACAATTAAAAGAAAATGAAAAATATATAGGTAATATACTTACATCATTAAAAGAATTACAAAGGATCAATGATGGATTACATATAAGTAATGGTTTAAATATTGCAGAAGAAGTAAGAAGATTTTTTGAACAATATCCTTATCC
>JAISTD010000122.1 GCA_031272765.1 Candidatus Methanovirga australis
AATAGTGTTTGAATTTGAAGTAAAGCTTTTTTCACATGTTTTGCAATGAAATTTATGTACTTTACCATTTTTTGTCTTGTATGTACCATTACCAATGATATTTCCATTATTAACCTTGCCATAGTCTTCACAACCTTCATTTGGACAAGTAACATCTGTAAATTTAGGTTTAGGATCTCTTTTTCCCATAATTAATCACCAAAAACGAAATTTATTATATTTATGTAATTATTTATGCATAAACTCCCATATAAATATATCAGTAAATTAAAGGGCCACCATCTAAAATTTTGTGGAATTTTAGAAATATAATTTTAATTAAATTTAACATATTATTCTCATTATTTTTTAAAAATAGCGAACATAATCATCTTATGTTAAAGATAAGAATATTTAATAAATTATTAAAGATATAAAATATTTTATAAAAAAAGAAAATCTGAAATTTCTATGAGGTACAGAATAGAGAATTTTATAGACGAATACCTATCAAAAACATCACGAAACCCACCTAAAAATAAAAGAATTAGAAAAAAAATGAATTAAATGAAAAAAATAATAAACTATAAACTAAACATACGAAGAATCATTAAATGATTGATTAAACCATTAAAGAAGAGAATCCTAATTTAATGAAAACAACAGAAAGTATAAAGAATATAATCACAGACAGAAACTATAACACTTATGAATTTTCTAACTTGCAAAATCTATGATTTTGCAACACAGTTCGAATCTTCAGTTCCCTGAGGGAACTTAGAAAAATCTTCGATTTTTCGATATTCTCCTAAGTTTAAAAGTTAATACCTTTAAAATACAAAAATTTGTCTTAGACTATAATTGAAGAGCCATAAATTAAGAAACTCTACAAAATCTATAGAAGATGAACATTATTTAAATAGGATTTATTTAAAGAGGTCCTACAAATGTACTTATTACATCTTCAAATAATTGTAATCCACCATCGTATCCAGAGTAATTATGGACAAGGATTGATCTATTATAAACTGGAAACGAAACACTAATGTGTAAAGCTCCAAAGTCTTCCGTTGCAGTTGGAGCTTCAAGAGAACTTGAGAGTAAAAATAAAAATGGTCTATCTTTAAGATTCTCCCTTATATTGTAAGTATCTGCTTCAAAAATTATGTCTGGTCGAACGACTGTCTCAATATTTTCAATTATCTCTTTGACAATTGATTCACGATATTTATCTGGAGGATTATCCGTGATTTGAATAATATCTGGAAGATAACCTAATTCATTAGTTAAAAACTTCGTTATGCCAATAGCTGTTCCACTATCAGCAACTACAGCGAAATAGCTATGTGGTCTTACAAGTATAACTGCGTCTGCAGGGTACTCCATAAAACGGTAGGTTCTATCCTCTTCTTCCTCAATCAGACTTTCAATTTTGTCACTTGAAATATTGAGTTTTTCACCAACTTTTCTGAGAAACTCACTTGTCTGTTTGGCTCCAACAGGAACACTTGGAAATTTGATATATGGTATTTGAAACTTATTTTTAAGTCTTTCTGCTATTTCATGACCTTGCCATTGGGATAATACAATGTTATATTCTGCAGAGGGTATTTTTTTGATATTTTCTAAACCATCTTTCTCTGTGAAGATTATATTAGCATCAACTCCAATTTTTTTAAGAATATTTTTTATATTTAACAACTCTCCTTTCCAAAAAACATGGTTGTAGGGAACTATGCCAAAAATATTGACTAATTTAGGTTGTTTTTCTTTAGGAGTTAACAATTGCTTTACGATAGCATCCCAAAATTGTTCATATCCTTCAAATGAATTTCCTTCAAAACCTGGTGCATTCACATGAATAATTGATGCTTTATCTCTAAATTCATCGACAATAGAATCAACATCATCACCTATAAGTGATGGTACACATCCAGATATCACGACAAATAAACTACCATTGAATATTTCAATTGTCGATTGGATAAGATTTCTTAATTTTTCTTCACCACCAAATATAACATGTTCCTCTACAAGACAGGAACATGGAGTACTTGTACCTCCTTCATTACCTCCAGCTGATTGACCTCCAGCATATAATGTTCCAAATAGCTGACCTATTCCACATCCAGCACCAGAGTGGAGAATAGGAACTCCTCCTCTTATTCCAAGAGTTGTGCCATAAACTCCAGAAAGAGCACAACTGTAACGAGGGGCTTCAACACTATCATTTTCATAGGAGTTAATTTGTATTTGGTCATTACTTAAGATATTTTCTTGATTTACTTTTTCATTCTTAGATGTCATTGATCATTCCCCTCTTTCAAGATAATATAAGGGATCTGGTTGTTGATACCACCAATCTTTATAACTTTTCTCAGTTTTCTCACTCAATATCTTCTGATAAGACTTGTTTTTGAAAGCTTGAACTATGAAGTTTCCAAATGCTACTGCTCCAGCATATCCACTTTGAGCACTCCAAGGGTCAGCATCTCCTCTTAAAGAATGGATTCTTGTAACATTATTATCACGCTCCCAATTACCTCCTTGAAAGGGACATGTGAATGTTAAATCTGGATCTAAGTTTTGAATAATATTAGCTTGTTCTGCTGCTTGAAATGTGTTGACCATTATATTAAAGTCACCTATTTTATCGATGACTTCTTCAAGCTCGTCCATTAACAGGTCATCAAAGTCTTGACTCATTGCAGCTGGAGACTCTAAACCTAATTCATCGTAGTATGGAAGTTGAGATACCAATCTGCCTTGACCTAAGGAACCTAAAACTTGAATTTTCTTATTATCAACTCTTAATTTCTTAAGTTCTTCTTTAATATTATTTATTTGTGGAACCCATCTTTTATGTTCTTCATTTATCAATTTTTCAACTTCATCTTCTTTGCCTGTATATTTTGCTACTTGACGTAACCATTCGTCGGTGTTGGATATTCCTGTTGGTGGAGGATAAAGGAAAAATGGGACATCATATTCTTTTTTCAGTCCTCTTGAAAGATAGTCTGTGTAAGTTGGACAAATTGGGGCTGTTAATGCTGCTTCTGAAAGTTTTTCAAGTTGTTCTACAGTTGCAAATTCTGGTATGAAATTTACTCTAAGACCTAACTTTGAAAGAAGTCTTTCAATTTCTAATCTATCTTGCCATGTGTATGATAACATACTTGCAACATTTACTAAATCTTCTTGTTTTTCCTTTGGTTCTTTAACAAGATATTTAAGAACTCCATGCCAAAAAGCATCGTAACCTGTCTGAACTAATCTGGACCTTACACCTTCACAATGTATAGGAACGATCCTTGCATTAATTTTATCCTGAATTTCAGAAACCGTTCCTTCAATATCTTCACCAATTATACCTGTAGTACAAGAAGTTAAAATAAAAATGGCTTTAGGAGAATATCTTTCCTCAGCTTTCAAAATAGTATTTTTCAACTTATCCGCAGCACCATAAATAACATCATCGGATTGCAAGTTAGTTGTTAACCAATTAAGATTATATTGTGCTGGTCTTCCGAGTTCAACTGGCACTCCCCTAAATAATTCACGATAACCTAACGCACTTGATGAACAACCTACAGGAGCATTAAATATAGTTACAGCATCTCTAATTGTAGCTACTCTTACAGCAAGATAGAAGTTAAGAACACAACCACCTGATTGTTGGAATTTTCTTTCTTGACATAAAATTTTATTATTTTTAGCATCATCCAATAATTTTGATGCTTTACCATAGTATACATTTGTACCATTTGCTCTTTGTTCTCTATTGGGGCATGTATTTTTGCTTAAATCTATGGGAAATAATTCTTCATAGTTATCTTCTATTGTTTGTCTATTACTCATTTTATCACATTGTTGTTACTTGTTCATTCATAATCTTTTTAAAAGTTGAATTTTTTTTATTAAATTTTAAAATCTCCTTCTTCCTGTTTTCTCAATTCTAATAATTTATCAGACCAAGATTCTGCCCAGTTTTTAAGTTCGTCACTTTCTAATGGTGAAGGGATATACTCTTCTTTATTGTTGTAAATACTTTTTGCAAGTTTCCTATATACTTCTGCTTGATTAGAGTCTGGATTAGCTTCAATAGTTGTTTTACCCCATAATTCAGCTTGAGTAACTGTAAGTGATCTTGGTATGAAACCAGCTATTGTACTTTTGGTCTGCAAAATAAAATCCTCTAAAATGTCTTTTTGAGCTGGAAAAGTAACTGAATTCGCAATTAAACCACTGAATAGTGCTCCTCCTCCGTTTGAATACTTTTTTATTCCCTTAAAAAGATTGTTGGCAGCATAAATAGCCATAAAATCTGCCGATGACACTGTATAAACTTGATTTGCTACTCCTTCTCTTATAGGCATAGCAAAACCGCCACAAACAACATCTCCAAGTACATCATATAGTACAACATCTGGAGAATATTTTTCATAGATATTTTCCTGTTTTAAAAATTCTATTGCTGTTATTATTCCTCTTCCAGCACATCCTACACCAGGTTCAGGTCCTCCAGCTTCAACACAATAAATTTCATTAAATCCTTCAATTATCACATCTTCGACTTTTAAGTTACCTCTTCTTTTACGCAATGATTCGAGTACTGTTGGTATTGATTTTCCACCAGTTAATGTGTTAGTTGAATCGCTTTTTGGATCACAACCGACTTGCATTACAGTATATCCTGCATCTGATAGTGCTGCACTAATATTTGAAGTGGTAGTTGATTTTCCTATTCCTCCTTTTCCATAAATTGCAATTTCTTTTATTTTTTTCATTATTCCTCCTCAAACTATACTTTATTATTTAAATTCCAATTAATTAATTCAATTAATTGATTATATCCCACTTAATTAATCATCTAATAAGTTGCATTGAAATATATTTAATTTTGTTCGCATTATGCCATCTTTCATGTTTTGCCTACCACTTGTAAGTTCCCTACCACTTGTAAGTTCAAAAATATATATTCTATTATTAATGTTCAAAATATCAGTGAATAAAAATATATAAATAATATAATATAACATTGTTATTTAATTTTATATAACAATTGTTATTTAAAAAATCATATATAAATGTTGTGGTTTAAAGAGGTTGTAAAAAGTATGGAATTTATTGAAAATTTATGTTATAATCAAAATAATTTCTTATTTTATTGCTTATTTTCAGTGAATTCCTTGAAAAATCTCTAAATAAATAATTAAGAAACATTTTATCCACAATATTCCAAAAAAATAATAATTGAACTGATACAATTTTTGTAGAATCCTGACGATCTACTTTTTTGTATTTGGATTTGTTATATTGTTTTGAATACTATCATTTTATAAGATACTAATATTTTTATTACTATCCATTAAAAATTCTATGTTTTCAATATTATTTTTCTCATATACACTTCTGACATATGCCACTTGGAATATCAATTTTTTTTTTGTGGTATTAGCTATTACAGTATAAAAATAGTGCCCTCCACTATCATCATAATAGAATACTGTAAAGTTTACTACAACAGTTAAATTAAAGTTCACACTACTAAATTATCCATATTTACACTCCTTCTTGAAGTAAGTTATGGCATTAAATAATATAATATAACTTTTTTAATTTTTTTATTTTACATTCCTCCTCTTAGTTAGATTGTAATTCAGTTATTTCTCTTCCTCCCCTTACTTATATCATATAAGTTAAAATCCATAATTTTCACCTCCTTTAGATTTACCATAAAATAATACAAAATTGGTCTATAATAGCAATAGCTAAAAATTTAAACAAAAATTTTAAAGTTGGTAGGTAGTGATATTTAATAAATACAATTTAGTATATGCTAATATTTATTAATATATAAATATATTCATCTAATTACTATTTAAAAACATGACATTAGCAATAATTACATATAATGTAATATAAACAAGTGTCTTTAACACAACTCAACACATAAAATAACAAAAAATCATCGCATAAAAAAAATCGTGGATTCAAGTGCCATTTAACACTATAAAACTCAATAAAAGAAAAAGACTACAAATAATTGAAATAAAAATATTTAAAATAAAAAAAAAGAAATCATTGGATTGAAAAAAATTCCAAAAATTGATCAAAGTATGGTTAAATCGTGTTTTAAGTAAAAATAGCTAATTTTATTGATAAAAAAATCTTGTTAACCGTTTGAATATTTGCCAAGAGATCGTTTGTTTTCATTGAATTTATCAATTATCTCAATATCTATTCTAAAATTTTTATCTTTTTTAATTAATTTAGATCTAATAGGAATAAAATGAGAATCTATCAAATATCTTAAATATGTCACCTCATCTTTAGGTAATTTAAGTTTGGTTTTTATCTTAAATTTACCTTTCTTTATTTGACAAGCTATTTTCCCATTGGCATCTATATATAACTCTGTTTTTAACTCATCAATATTCTTTTTAATTTTCTCACTTTCAAAACTTGTAAGATTCAAACCTGAGGTTATCTTTAAAGGATAGTCACCAACATTACCCTTAATTTCCATAAAGGATTTATTAGCTACAGCTGCATTTATTCCTTTCTGATTTTCTGATGCAACATACCAAGCTCGTTCTATCACTTTGTCAATACTTTGTTCTGGTGGAACAACACCATTACTTTCATAAGTCCTTATGAGTCTTAACACTTCCTCTCTTTTAACATTTTCTTCAATAGAACTAATTGCCAACCGTGTCAAAACTGGCCCATAATTTCCTCGTCTAAAAGTCCCCCAGACAGACTCGAAATCATGATGTTTTCGTCTTTTTACTATTTCATTAATTACATTCCCATTCAAATAAGCTATTTTCATTAAATCTGACCTTGAATAGCTATTCAATTTATGTAAAATATCCTTCCAGTTCCTTAACTTATTAATATTATTTTTTTTAATCTCTCTCTCAAGTATTTTAATAGTTGATTTTGGAAGTAAGTCTTTTATCTCTTCAGGAATCTCCATATTCTGGGTTATGCTATTTCGAATATTCCGTCCAGATATTTTACTCTCATTGACTTTCAACTCTGGAATTATGTGAAAGTTCATATTTCTATTATATTTTTTCTTTAAGAATTCATTTACTGCAAACCATCTTATAACATTTCTATTCGGGAGATTTCTATCTATTCCAATGAAAATCCCTTGTTTTACAAATCTTTTAGAATAATCTCCAATTTCTTTTTTTGAAACATCTGCAGCATCAACATAATCAACAACTCCATCTTCTATCATCATAGCTATTCTAATTGGAACAGAATAAGATAAGGTCAAACGATGATGAAGTCCTTCAATAGGAATTACCTTATCTGCACCTAATTTAAGAGCCATTTCTTTCCTTGCTTCATAATGTGTGAAAAATGGACCATGATTTGCACTATAACCTTTATTAAGATAAATAGCTACTTTATCACCATTTTCATCCGCTATTTCTCTGGCTTTAGCTATTAAGTTCTCATGTCCATTATGAACTGGATCAAAATCAGCACTTATTCCTATCATTTAGTGTTCCTTTAAAATATTAAATGTTTCATATTTTACATTATATTTTGACCATTTCTCTAAATCTAATTTAAGTTGAATGTCTATTCATCAGATAACTTTAATACACCAGCTATTATTAACCACATTCCAACAATACTTCCTAAAATTATAGGGTTTCTAACAAGTGAACCGATTATAATGTATAAGATTCCTAATATTATTCCACTTATCCCTGTCCAATAGCCTATTTTACTATCTTTACTCCCTATTAGTGCAATGAGACTTATAATCATCAATAATATCCCCAACAAATAAAAATTTAAGCTGATTAAAAATGCTGTTATTGCTGGACTGAAGAGTACCATTATACTTAATATAAATAGTAATAGTCCAAAAATTATGTACACTAATGATGTCTTAGGGGAGAAATCTATTTCAGCCATTCCATTGATAATCAAAAACATTGATAATAACAATATTGATACTCCACTTATAACATCCACAGTTAAAATCCCTAATATCGGAAAAATAACGATAATAACACCTAATATTATTGATATAATGCTTGTAACACTTCTTTTCATTTTTAAACTCCTCCACAATAAACTATTGCAATATTGATATTATAAATAGTTTCATTGTTTTATATTATTTGTAATTATAAGTTTATATCCATTTAATATAATTCATTAATTAATATAATTTATTCATCACATATATTATTTTTTATAAGATTATTTTTCATATTATTTATTTAAATTTAAAGTATTATCACTATGATTAAAATAATTAAATTCTATAAAAGTAAATTAATAATTATTTTAAAAATAATTTATAAAATAAATGATTATATAAATGGATTTTATCTCCTATTCTAAAATTTAAAAATCTTCGATTTGAGATAATTTAATTATTAAAAGGAATTAAAATTAAATAAGTGGTAAATGTTTGATCGTTGTTTTTGAACGGTTTAAATTAGATGATCTTTTATCAGCAATCCAATGTAATTTACATTCACAATCAATATTTTCAATTAAACTTTGTTTAAGATTTGCCTTAATGATAAGATTTTTTAAAATTTTATTACATTTTTTACAATTATATGGTCCTCGTTTTGATCCAAATCCAGATGTATCCATGAAAGAAGGGATACTTATGTTTTTTCTCGTTTCATTTATTATTTCAACTACACTCCATATCCACGGAGGTTGAAAACTGCCTCTTTTCCATAATTGTTCCACTAGTGTTCCTCTATGTATTGTAGTCGGCGTAAAAGAGACTCTATCTACACCAATCATTTCACAATACTTAGAAGTCTCAATAGCTTCTTCAATTGCCTCATTTTCACTTGTTAGTATAGGTTTAACTAAGATATACACCTTGGATTTTATCTTACAACTATTTTTCAATGATTTTATTATCTCAATACTTCTTTCAAAATCTTCTCTACTAAAACCTTTATTAATCTTCTCTTCTCTTGTAAAATCATTATATGTTTCCAATCCAATACTTACTTCAAATAATTTATCTCCTAAACATGAAAAAACATCTTTCAAAACATTTTCTTTAATATATTCTGGTCGTGATTCCACTACAACTTCTTTAACATATTTTTTTTTAGATAAATATTCTAAAATCTTATCTCTTGCCGTGATTGGAACTTCCATAGGATTTAAAAAACTACCTGAAGCAAAAATTTTCACACCAGTATTCTCAGTTGAATCATACTTTTCAAATTCATTTACAAATAACTCAAAGATTTCATTTCCATCAACAGGTTCTAAAAATGAGTCAGAAACATAGCTACACATTGTACATCCTCCACTATCACCTAATACCCATGAACATCCCACAGTAGGGATTATTATAAATATATTTTTTCCAATTCCTGAGTAAAGAAGATCATCCTGATACCAACTTGTAGTTAACTGTTTAAGACTTCTTTTTTTCACTTTTTCAAATGATCGTGCCCTTATTTCTTTATTTAATTCTTGAATTTCCATTTAATAGCCCATTGATCTAATCAATAATATTTAATCAATATAATATTTACCTTAATAATACTTAAGATCCTGTATTTTTATTAAATTTTTAGAAGGTTAAAGTATTTTTAAAGAAAAATATCCATATAATTATAAAATTATTTTCTATTTTTCAAAAGTAATAAAATTTACTTATTATAATCATTTTGAAAATCTTATAAAATTATTAATATTTGATATAACATTATTAAACGAGGTTGTAAACTTTTGTGGAGTTTTAGATGTATGGGTTTGTTTTTAGTATATCTGCGATATATTGTCTTATTTTTATCATTCTATTATTATCAACTGGATTTTTAGTCATATTCAAAGATAAATACTCTAACATCCCATCAACAGCCTTATAACTTCTTAATCCCCTTAGGATTAGTTTATACTATAAACTCTTACTCTGCTTGATTTAGAGGTTCTTGGAACTAATATTTAAGTTTAGCATGATAGGTAAGCCTTTCAAAGTTTAGGAATAATAGAATCAACGATTATATCCTGTAAAACAGGTTCATAAATCCATTGAAATCATCTAAACAATAGCTCAAACTCAGATAAAGCTTTTTCATAATACATCTGACCTTAATATTTCATTTAACTTAGTTAAATACATAAACTTGCTAATAAATTGTGAATTCACTAACTTTTATTTTTCTTTAGATAACTCACAACATCTTTTCTCACATTTTTCATCATATGAATATAATGTAACTTTGATGGATAACCTTTAAATCATTGGTTAAACCTTCATAAAGTTTTAAATCCATCGTTTGTTAAACTTTGTAAAATGGCTGATTTTCAGTTTACATTTGATATGAATCTTTTTATATTTTTTTTAGTTCTTTTAGGCATCACTTGCGACTATAAGGATCGTTATATAAAATTATCGTAAAAATACTCATTCTGTACATTTTTTTGCCGTTAATGTATTCATACTGTTCATCACAGACATAAAAACTACATAAAAACATTTTTGCGGATAATAACGATTATCGATTCTTTTTATTTTATTTCTCATCAATTTTTAACAAGTTTTTTTTTATGGTTTGATATGAATATAATCGAATATTAAGCCCATAATCCGCACTAAATTTCGCACAACACTGACATGTTTGATGTGAATATAATCGAATATTAAGGAAAGTATTTTCAAAGTCCGTAGCATTTACGAAGTGACATGCTTGTTTTTCTGGATTAAATCACGGATTTTGCCTTTTATCCCATTATTAACAGTTTTATCTTCTGTATTTTCAGTTAAATCATCCATATTTATTCATATTTTTCATCCTGATTCATTTTGTATTTTTCTTTGAAAAGTTGTGCTGAGAATTTTACGATAGCATGTATTTTACAATAATACCTTTGTAAATATCAATTTCAACTTTTTCACCATTATCTAAAAGTAGGTTTAACAGATCCTCCAACCCATACTTTTTCATAGTCAATTGACTCACAATGATCACGAGAGTTTCTATAAACTTAATTTAAACATATATTGATATGATGTTTTATCATTATTTTCATTTTTTCATTGGAAAATTCACATATTTTGTCTTTTGAAGGTCAATTTCATTGCTATTTT
>JAISTD010000133.1 GCA_031272765.1 Candidatus Methanovirga australis
ATATAATTTTATTTGTTATATAATCTTATTCTTAATCAACTAATTTATTAAATATTCTCGTTTTAATTATAAAAATGAGTTTATATAATATTCAAATAAGATAATTATATATAAATTTAATCGATTATATCAATAATCAATTACAATAAATATATGTCAGGAAATATAGCTAATTTTTTTAATTTATTCTTATTTTTTTATATTCTATTAAAGTCACGACAATGGATTTTGTAAAGACTTCTTAACCTTATAATTTATTTTTTATTATACATTTAAAAACAAAATATTTAAATATTCTATTTAATAAAAAATATGTTTTCTTAATTATTATAATACTAATTTTTATAGGATAGTAATTTATAGAAATGTTAAATAAAAATAACAAATGGGAAAATATGCGAGTTTTAGTGGTTGGCACTGGTGCAAGAGAGCATGTAATCTGTGAATCCTTAAAGGATGATGTTGAATTATATTCATATATGAGTAATGTAAATCCTGGTATTGCAAGAATATCCGAATATAAACAAGGAAATGAATTAGATATTCAAAAAGTCACTGAGTATTCTAAAGAAAATAACATTGAAATAGCTATTATTGGACCTGAAGCGCCACTTGGAAAAGGTATTGTTGATGAATTTGAGAAATGTGGAATTAAGTCTGTAGGGCCTAATATTAATGCTGCAAGAATTGAAACAGACAAATCTTTTATGAGAAGTCTTTTTGAAGAATATAAAATTCCTGGATCTTTAACATTTAAAGTATTTGATAATTATGAAGATATTGACGAGTTCTTAGATAATTATGATAATGATGTTGTTGTAAAGCCTGTTGGATTGACTGGTGGTAAAGGGGTTAAAATTGTGGGAGATCATCTTGAAGATAACAATGAAGCAAAAATTTATGCTAAAGAAATAATTGATGCAAAAATGGGAGGGTTTTCTCAAGTTATTATTGAAGAAAAAGCTATTGGAGAAGAATTTACTATTCAAGCTTTTAGTGACGGTGAAAATTTGTCTCCAATGCCAGCAGCTCAAGACCATCCTCACGCATTTGAGGGAGATAATGGCCCAATTACTGGAGGCATGGGTTCTTATTCTGATAATGGTGGATTGTTACCTTTTTTAAATCAGAAAGATTATGATGCTGGAGTTGAAATAATGAAAAAAACAATATCTGCAATTAAAGATAAGACTTCACAGTATAAAGGAATTTTATATGGTCAGTTTATGTTAACTAAAGATGGTCCAAAATTAATTGAATACAATGCAAGATTTGGAGACCCAGAAGTTATGAATACATTACCTCTTATGGAAACTCCTATGATTGATGTTTGTAATGGTATTGTTGATGGTAAACTTAAAAAAGTTTCATTCACTGATAAATCATCAGTTTGTAAATATTTGGTTCCAGAGGGATATCCTGAGACTAAGTATGCTAACACTTTAATAAATGTTGATGAAGAAAAGATTAATAGCTTAGGAGGACATGTTTATTATGCTGCTGTTAATCAAAAAGGAGATAGGATTTATACAAGTTCTTCAAGAGCAATTGGTGTTGTTGGTATTGGTGATAAAATTTCTGATGGAGAAAAAATTGCTGAAGCAAGTTGTGAATATATTCAAGGAAATCTTTATCACAGAGAAGATATTGGGAAGAGAAAACTCATTGATAAAAGAGTTAATCATATAAGAAGTATTAAAGGACTTAATTAATAGATTATTACAAAATTGGGGGGCAAAATGAAATCAAAAAAAGATATTTTATCCATTTTAGATATAAAAGATGAAATACATAAAATATTAGATTTAGCTATTAAATTCAAAAATGGGGAGATTGGTGGTAAGCCACTTGAAGACAAATCATTAGCTATGATATTTCAAAAATCTTCAACACGTACAAGAGTTTCATTTGAAGTTGGAATGTATGAACTTGGTGGAAATTCTTTATTTTTATCTGGATCTGATCTTCAGATGTTTAGAGGAGAATCAATTTCAGATACAGCAAAGGTTTTGAGCAGATATGTTAATGGAATAATGATTAGAGCCTCAAATCATCATGATATTGTTGAATTGTCCAGTGAAGCTGATATTCCCGTTATAAATGGTCTTACAGATTTAGAACATCCTTGTCAAGCCTTAGCTGATATGCAAACTATACTTGAGAAAAAAGGAAACTTTAATGGGAAACTTGCTTATGTTGGGGATGGGAACAATGTATGTAATTCACTTCTACTTATATCTGCTTGTGTAGGTATGGATATTTCAATAGCTACTCCAAAAGGTTATCAACCAAGTGAAGATATTATAACTAAAGCAGAAAACATTTCAAAAAAAACAGGTTCCAAAATTCAGATTACAGATATTGTTGAAGACGCAGTTTTTGGAGCGGATAAAGTATATACTGATGTATGGGTTAGTATGGGTAATGAAGAAGAGAGAGAAAAACGAAAGAATGACTTTTTAAAATATCAAGTTAATAGCAAAATTATGAAATTAGCTGCAAAAGATGCAATATTTATGCATTGCCTTCCAGCTATTCGAGGAGAAGAAGTTGTAACTGAAGTTATTGATGGATCACAATCTGTGGTTATAGACCAAGCAGAAAATAGATTACATGCTCAAAAAGCTGTTCTTTATTATTTATTGAAATGAAAAGAATATATGGGCGGATTGAATTAAATGAAAAAATTAACTACAATCTTCATGAATATAAACTTATTTGAAGATGGAAATAAATTTATAATTTCATCTAATGATAATTTATCTGTTGTTGGAGATTTAAACAATTCTAAAGGTCTTGATGTCACTAAAAATATTATAATCAATAATGATGAAATTGTAGACGAATGTATTTCGCACAATTTTAAGTATAATAAACACTATATTCAAAAATCAAAAAACATAACCTTAATAAATTTTGCTAACAACTCTTTAAAAACAGAAAAACTCAATAATTTGAAAAAAATCAAATATAAAAATGATTTTAGCCTTGATTTAGGTCAGATTATTATCATTAGCTGTGAACTAAACTTTAAAGAATTATTAGAACTTTATAAAATAGGAATTAAAAATAAAGAAAAGTATTATAACTCTAAAAAACTTCCTTCTCCAATCCAAAATATCTTGAACTCAAATGAATTCTTAGCAATTGCCTCAAAATCTTCAAATAACCTAAACAAAGATTTTCAAACCATCAAACAAGAATTTATCAATCTAATATCCTCATCATTCACAAGTTTTTTTAAAGAAGTAAACATTGACTTTGGAATATTAGATCATATATATGGCTTAGGTTTCGGCTTAGATGATCTTGTAGATGCAGGAATGGAATTGTTAGTTGGTGTTGATGATACAGATGAAATTAGATGCAAATTAAGAAATCAGCTATTAAAATCTATCTCAGATATTAATGTGATTGCACTGATTATGGCAGCCATAAGAACTGAAGAAGACTTCATTGGAAAAACACTGCGAGAAGTTAATATTGATAATGATCCAGCATATCTATATACAGATGAGGTTTTAGGATTGGCTATTGCAAATCAAATAGCTGGAACAAAAGCAACATTTAATTTTAAAAGATACGATGAAGATAAGCCAGGAATATTATCAAAATTAGATCCAATGACAGATGATATATTCGCTGGTCTAATAGCTGGTGCAATGTCTAAAATATTTGATGAACACTAATCAGTAGTCATTTTTAAAAGTCTCCATATTTATTGAACTTCACCTTCACTAACTTGATACATTTGCTCTCTTACAACATTAAATACAACTACCTTTCCATTACTCAATAATTTATCATTTATTTCAACTTTATTAATTTGATTATTTTCATAAGGTGTGAAATAGAATGATTTACTTTCTAAACACATAGCAGAAATGTATTGGGTATAATCCTCACCATTAGAGTTAATTACAACAATTCCTTTAGGAACACGAACAGTGCTTAAAATTTGCCAAATATTTGTAACACCCTCCTCCTCATTTTTTGCTTTATCAATATATTCCTTAAAGAAAGCCGCACGAACAAAACGATGAGATGGAGTGTATCCTCCTGGAAGTTCAGATGTTCCTGTTCCTTGTGAAAAAGGCTCTGCAATAAATTCACCATATCTTTTGGGACTGAACTGTTTAGGATGAACACCAACATAGTTTCTAAGGTTTTGGATATGCCATTCTAAATTTGGTGTGTTAGTCATCACTCCAACAGGATTTTCTTTAAATACAAGTTCACCACCAGTTGGCTCGATTACAACAACACGCCCAGTTGTATCACCAACTATAAAATGTAAAGGAGGACTTTTTCCTAAAAGAGATATTGGTTTCTCTATAAATCGAATATCCCTCAAAACATCTTCTAATTCATCGATTGATCCAAAGTTTCCTAAAGCCCAATTTATAAATTCCCAAGGTGCTAAATTATTTTTTCCTTCAACCTCTTCCTTATCATATACAGCATCACCAGGTAAATAAAGTTCTGCAATTCCAACACCTTTTTCATTCAATCCATCAGTGAATAAATAATTTTCACCTATTTTACGACCAGTGCCTAAAATTGCAAACTTATTCACGGCATTCTCACCATTTGAAAGATTCCAACTGTAACCTTTAGGTAAAAAAATAGGATTTCCATCTAAAGGAAAAGAAAAATCCATTGTTCTTGCTAAAAAATGTTTTCCATCTTCAGTCTCAGTAAAAATACTTGTACACATCTTATCTCCTGCTAATTATTCTTATAAATTCAATTTAATAGCTTGATCACTAAGATTTTTATAGTCCATTATATATTATAGTCCATTATATATTTTTTTTACAAATTGATTTATTAAAATAATTTTGATTAAATCTATTATATATATTTAAGTTATCATCAAAAGTTATTTTTTCAGAATATTGTAATTTATGTATTTACATGTAATTATATATTAAAAATAAGTATTATTTAATAGATTATTAAATAAAATATAAATATTTTAAATCATAAGTATAATAAAAATTTTCATATGTCTAACTAATAAAATAAGTCCAAAAAGAATTTATATAATATAATAATAAATACTATATAATGATCAATTTATTTTGATTATAGCAAATTTATGGGAGGTGTAATACATGATGATTGAACTCGATTTACAACACTTCTGTTGTGGTGAAAAAGGTTGTGAAATGGAAATTACTTACGGTGAAATGATGGATGTAGAATAGATTCATTCTAAACTTAATTTTCATTTATTCAATCTTTTTTTCAACACAAAAATGTATTCAAGACTAGATTTAATAAAAGACCAGATTTAATAAATATTCATTTTATTATTCAATTATTTAACACTTCTTATATTCTTAACAATTTCTGTGCATGTTTATTTATCCCTGGAACCAGTGCATATTGGTACCTACATTTAAATAAAGCTGATAGTGAACAATTTAGGTATGTAGCTGATACTCATACCTATTAAACTTATTACAAAAACATTTGATATAGCAACTGAAAAACTTATGTTCCTTTAAGTATATGAAGCAAACTTGTAATGAATGTAAACTTATAAATAATGAATATTATAATATCTACTGAGAAATTATCTATTTAAAATTAACGAAAATTTAAAAACATTTTTTAGGAATATAAAATGAATATTTTAAAGAAAAATTTAAATTCTGATGAAATTATAGGCATAGGATTGTTTATTTTAAGTATAGTCTTGATGTTAATTATGCTAATTTTAGGATTAAATCAAGCATTATGGAATGATGAAACATTCACTTTTCAACTTATTTCCATGTCTTTTAAAAATATGTTATCTGCTACTGCAGTTGATGTTCATCCTCCTTTATATTACATGATCTTAATGGCTATTTTCAAGCTTTTTCACCTACATCCGCTATCCAATATTATTCTTTCTAAATTGATATCCACCATTCCTTTAATGTTGTTGATATGTTTCAGCTTTGTTATTCTACGAAAAGAATTTGGGTGGTTAGTTGGTGGTGTTTTTGCATTTTGTATAGTAGCAATGCCTAAGTTGATGTTTTATGGTATTCAGATTAGAATGTATACTTGGGTGATGTTATTTGTGACTTTAAGCTTTTACTATTGTTATATAATTACTAAAGAATCCACTAAAAAGAATTGGATTATTTTCACAATATTTAGTTTATTGGCTGCTTACACTCATTACTTTGGAACAATAGCTGTTGGAATGATTTATTTGATGTTATTATTCTATTTAGTCTTGAAAAATAGGAATTTGATTAGAAATTGGATATTATCTGCAATCTTTACTTTATTGATTTTCATTCCATGGTTTATTTATGCTTTTCATCAAACTAAGTACCTTACAAGTAAACAATGGCATATTCCTGTTAATGAAGAGATGTTTAAATCCATAGGTATTTTATTTTCTCCTGTGAATATTATGTATGATTATAGTTTAACCAATTTAGGATTATTACTTTTAATGTCTGTAATATTATTAATAGTATTCTATTGTTTATTTAAAATAATAAATGATAAAGATTATTCCTTTAGTTTTATTGGTTTAGGTGGTGTCTTTGTTTTAATATCTACAATGACTTTTGCATACCTATTTTCTATTTTATCCAGTCCAATGTTAATGGCAAGATATTCTTTTCCAATGGCAGGATGTCTATGGCTGTCAGTCTCAGTTTTACTAAGTCAACTTTACTCAAAAAAAGTAATTTTTATTCCAATATTGGCAGTTATTTTATTGCTTGGTATGACGAATTGTGTTTCGTTTATAAATTATGAACACGATGTAAATCAGGGGGATTTAGAATTTAGGCACTATTTAAACCAGATCAGTGTAAAAGATATGGTTTTAGTTTTATCTACTCAATTTGATGCTGACTTTTTCAGATTTTACCTAAATAAAAATGATGTTGTTGTTGGTTATGATAACTTCTTATTACATTATAATGCTGAAAACCTGTCAAAAAAAGGTGAAATTTGGGTTTTTGATAATTGGGGTAAAAATACTGATGGAACAAAAGGTTTCAATAATTCCTTGAATCAAAAAGGTTTCAAATTAGATGATGTTGTCGAAATAGATCAAATATATGGAAATTATCCACATAACATTTATCTGATTAATTCAATAGAATAAATATTGATTTTTTGTGATCGATATTTTATCAAATTTTTAATAATAGATTTAATTTCCACAACTGAACTCTAAAGTTCAGCTGTTTCTATATGCACTAATTATTGTCTGTCCTAATGAAATTGAACCGTCACCTGCACAAGAATTATTGTTTCTAATGAATTTTAGTCCTTGTTTTTCAACATATTCTTTAACAGAGTTTGAAATAGCTTCATTGTAGAAAACTCCTCCAGTCACTCCAATCACATCAATATTTTTTATATTCGCTCCATCAACAGCCATTTTTCCAAGACCAATAGCTACTGCTTCTTGACCAGCTTTAGCAATATCCTTAATAGCTATTCCTTTATTTTTCATTTCAATAACTTGATTTAAGATATTGGAAGTATCTAAAACAGGTCTATTCTCATATTTATTAAATTCAAGATGGATTTTCAAATCTGATGATGATTTTGAAGCTATTGCTTCTAATTTCATTGAACTTTCTCCTTCATATGTTCTTTTTCCACAGATTCCAAGAGCAGTAGATATTGAATCCAAAATTCTACCTGCACTTGTCGTAATAGGAACATTGAAGCCTTTTTCTAATTGTTTAATAGTCATATCAATTTCTTTTTCCCTATATTTAAAGAAATCAATGTAATTATCAACGAATAAAGTTCTGAGTTCATCTTTATCATAAATATTGTATAATATGGAAAATAAAAATCTCGCTGGATACTTTGTAGAGGTGTCTCCACCAGGCATTCTTTGAGGAGATAATGAAGCAATTCTCTCATATGAATCAATATTACAATATAAAATTTCTCCTCCCCATGCGGTTTTATCATCACCATAACCTACTCCATCTGCTCCAATGAAAATCAATTCATCCACATCATTATCAAATGCTAAAACAGCTCCGTGTGCATGATGGTGCTGAATTTTAACAAGTTCACAGTCGTATTTCTTGGAAAGTTCCACTCCAAGAGAGCTTGTAAAAAATTGAGGATGCATATCAATAGCTACAACATCAAATTCATTGGTTGAAGTAATGTTACACAAATGATCAATTCCATCTTGTAAGAATTGGTAGGTTTTAAACTTGTTTGTGTTTCCTATGTGTTGAGATTGGAAACCAAACCCATTTTTCATAATTGTAAAAGTCACATCAAGTTCACTACCTAAAGCCAAAACATTTACATCCTTGGAATATTTCTTAAGATCGTATGGTACTGGAGCATAACCTCTTGACCTTCTAATGAATGACAAGTCTCCATTAATGTATCTAATTACAGAATCATCACAACGATTAATTATTTTCCTGTTGTGTAATAGAAAATAATCAGCTATTCCATTTAATTCACTTAAAATATCTGAATTCTGTATTAGCATGGGTTCTCCAGGAATATTTGCTGAAGTCATTACATAAGCAGGTTCATTAGTATAATCAAAGAGTAAATGGTGAATTGGGGAGTATGGCAAAATCACTCCAATATTACCTAAAACAGGAGCAAGAGAATCGGGAAATGAATAATTTTCATTTTTCCTAACAACAACGATGGGACTTTCAACAGACTTCAATGTTCTTTTTTCTAAATCATTAAGTTCTGCAAAAGTTTCTATAGTTTCAATATCTGGGGACATAATAGCAAATGGCTGATTAGGTCTATTTAATCGCTTTCTTAATTTTAATATTGTTTTTTTATGAGTCACTTTACAAACTAAATGTGTTCCACCAATACCTTTCATAGCTATTATATTTCCATCATCTAATAGTTCGACAGATTTTTTAATTGGATTTTCATCTAAAATCACTTTATGTTCATTGTTGAATAGACTAAGTAATGGTCCACATTTATCACAGCAACTTGCCTCTGCATGATAACGTCTATCCAATGGATTTTCATATTCCATCAAACATTCTTCACATAAAGGAAATTCATCCATAGTGGTTCTACTTCTATCATAAGGAATGGAGTTTATTACACTGAAACGTGGGCCACAATCAGTACAAGCAATAAAAGGAAAATTATGTCTGCGATTATTTATATCTCTCATTTCTTCAAGGCAATTTTCACAAACTCCTAAGTCTGGAGGAATAACAGAACTTCCAGATGAACTTGAAGAACTTTCAAGGATTTTAAAATCTGAGAATATTTTATCGCATTCTATGTTTTCTTGTTCAATGGAGTTTATTTTGGAAACAGAAGGTTTTTCATAGGATAATGATTCAATAAATTCTTCCACATTGTTTCCTTGAGCAATTATCTCAACAAGGTTTCCGAGATTTCTAACATATCCTTTAATTCCATATTTTTTAGCTATTCTATAAGTATTAGGTCTAAATCCCACACCTTGAACAATTCCTTGAATCTTTATTTTAACAGTTTCCATTTTTAACCTTTCATTATTTTTTGGAGGAAATGTTTTGTTTTTTTATTATAACTATTTTAAATCATCAATTTATTCATATTTTTTAATTTTTAATTAGTATTTAATCTTAATTTAATGTTTTTTATAACTTCTTTAATTTTTAATA
This sequence comes from Candidatus Methanovirga australis, assembly GCA_031272765.1. Classification (GTDB taxonomy): domain Archaea; phylum Methanobacteriota; class Methanobacteria; order Methanobacteriales; family Methanobacteriaceae; genus Methanovirga; species Methanovirga australis. The sequence goes on from JAISTD010000133.1 coordinate 9,645, forward strand.
TTAAAAAATATAATAAAAAATTTAAGTAACATGAATATTAATATTATAACTAATAAGATTAAATATTATAATCAAGAAATTATTTAATGATAAATAAATAGGAAAAATCTATGACTAAGAAGCTTGAGATAAAAATTCATGATTGTGCTGGAAGATTTGGTAAACTTGAAAACCTTGAAACACCAAATATACTAAGTGAAGAAGAAGGTAAAATAGCTCCAGATATTGGGGCTGCTTATGATGTTCCAAAAGAAATAGCTGTTTGGGCTGTGAAAAAAACAATAGCTAAAGCTAAGGAATGTGTTAATTCAGCTGATATTGTTGTTATTCAAGGTTCAAAGTACATTGATTTAAGAGTTGAAGCAGCTATGGAACTTGAAAAAATTGGTTACAACGGCTTTTTAATAGCTAATGGAGATAATTTATTACTTTATCCAAGAGACCTTGTTGATTTGATTGTTTCTCTTCGTGAAAACTTAAATCCTAATAGCTATTTAGTTTTTCCATTTTCTGAGCCAAGTTTTATTCCGCTTTTATCTTATATGGGTGTGGACTTGTTTTTAGAAGGAATTGGTGAATATTATAGTTATTTAAATGTTCTTTTAACTCCAACTAAAAATTATGATTTAAATAGTTATAAATTATGTGAACTAAGTCAGAAAGATTTGTTAAAAAGAAATAATGAGAATGTGAAATTTGTATTAAATGAAGTTAGGGAGCATATAAAAAATGGAACACTTAGAAATCTTGTGGAAGAACGTTCACTTACAAGCCCTCAAAATATGATTGCTTTAAAGCTTCTTGATAAAAACCATCAAGATTACTTACAAAGTTGCACTCAGCTGTATTAATACTTATAATTTTTTTAATTCATCAACAACAGCATTTACAAGTTCTATAGTTTTATTAGTCCCACCTAAATCTGGAGTAGCTATTTTTCTCTTTTTTAAAACATTTGAAACAGCTATTTTTATTTGATTTGCATAATACTTTTCATTTAAAAAATTTAACATCATCCCAGAAGAAAGAATCATAGCTATTGGATTTGAAATGTTTTTTCCAGCTATATCTGGTGCAGATCCGTGTACAGGCTCAAATAGTCCATATTTATCGCCAATATTTCCTGATGGAGTAAGTCCAAGACCACCTACAAGTCCTGCAGTTTCATCAGATAAAATATCCCCAAAAAGATTTGTGGTCACGATGTAGTCAAAATCTTCTGGTCTTTGAACAAGATACATTGCCATAGCATCAACATAGTAATCTTCAGCTTTTATATTTGGATATTTTTTAGCTACTTTGTAAAATATTTCTTTAAAAAGCCCATCGGTCTTCTTTAACACATTTGCTTTATGAACACAAGTGACTTTCTCTCTTTTGTTTTCAATTGCTTGTTTAAATGTAAAATCAATTATTTTTTCACTTGATTTTTTAGTAATTACTCTATGAGATACTGCAGTTCTCTCATCTTCAGTATAATACTCTATTTCAGAGTACAGTCCTTCAGTATTTTCACGAACAATGTAAAAGTCTAAGTTAGGATACAAACAATTGATCCCTTCAAATGATTTCACAGGTCTTAAATTTCCATAAACATTTAAACTCTTTCTTAAAGCAATTATTGGACTCTTTTCATTGGAAACTGTGGTTATGGCTCCAAATAATGTTGTATCACTTTTTTTAGCCGATCTAATTGTTTCTTCTGGAATTGTTGTTCCATTCTTTTCCAAACACTTTTTTCCAGCTTCTGCCTCAATAAAATCAAAATTTATATCTAAACTTTCTAAAACAGTTAAGGCTCCTTCCATAACTTCAGGTCCTATTCCATCTCCACCAATAGTTGTAATTTTGTACATATCTCTCTCTTGAATAGTTTAATTATAGTGTAAAAGATTTAAAAGTAGAGTTTATTGATATGGATTTATTAATAATATCCAAATCTTGATCTTATTAATTTTATCGCTATTAGAAAAGTTAAGTTAATAGAAGCTCTCTGCTGATTTCTTTCTTTCATAATATGTTATATCACTTTACACTTACATATAATTGTTGATTTAAATTCAACACTAAAATATTAATTTTTTTTTATAGTAATATATTACATATCAACAAAACATATTTTGTAATAATCCTTTTTTAAATTCTTTCATTTTTTCTAATTCAATAGCTATTTTATCTATTTTATTGTCTATACTTGTTAGGAAGTTAGCTATTTTCTCTTGTTCCTCATTAATAGGAATCATAAAAATAAAATTTTTTACAATTTTAGAGTTTAAATTTCCTTGAGTTCCAGTTTCAATATATTTAGGAAGAAATTTTCTAAAATCATTCAATAAATAATATATAAACTCTAAATTAAACTCCTTTTTTAATATTATTCCAAAAATAGCTTGACTTGTAGACATTGATACTTTATTAATAGCTACAAATCCTACTGATGCATAAATAGAATACAATAAATTATTTTTCGAAATAATCCATGCTGAAGATGAATTAAGACCTTTTTCTGTAATATTTTTCTCTGTTTCTGAAATATATTTTCCTTGTGAAGTCATGTCTGAAATACTTAAAAAAGGTATATTGCCATTATAAAAAGAAGGTTCTGTTGAAGTAGGTGTCCCACCAGCTTTTCCAATAGCCATAACTTCCCCTAATTTTTTTTCTTCCCAGTCAGGATAGCTATTCCTATTTTCATCTTTGAATCTTAGTTGTTGAGAGAATAGCTGTTGCATGATTCCTTTTTTATAGTTATTCCATAATTCTAATTTGTCTTCTAAAATAGCTATTTTTTCATCTACTTTTGATAGGAAGTTAGCTATTTTCTCTTGTTCCTCAATGGAAGGAAATTTTATTTTTATTTGCCCTAAATTTGTCTTTGAAATTCCTAAAACAGAAATTCCAGTAGCTATTTTCTTTATTTGTAGTTTAACATTATTATTTAATAAAATATATCCTCTATATCCTTTTTTAGTTAAATTTGATTTATCTCTTGCAAGAAAAGTATGCAAACCTCCTAAAACTCTCTTATCTTTAATATTTTTCACTTCGATAGCTTTACCAATATCTTCATAATCTTCAGAAGCATCAGCTATTAATAAGTCCCCTTCCTTCAAATAGCTATCTTCGTCAATGTTACTTAAATCCACATTTTCATTAATGAAAGGAAGATCCCATTTATCTAAATCCAATAATAATGGAAATTTTTTATGTATGTCTCCATAATGTATATTGCAAACTTTTCCTTTATCATCGCTTAATTTAGATCTGGGAAAAGAATTTGTTTGATGAAATTCAAATAAATAACTGAATTTTTTTTCTTCCCAATCTTCATTAAATTCCTTAAATCTTAATTCAGGTACACTTACCATAAAATCACGATAAATAAAAATTAATTTATATATTAATTATTTATATTTTCTAAATATATATAACCAAACCTTGTTTTAATATAACCTTAATAATTTTGTATTTTTAAATAGATCAGCAATCAGATAATAATAATTAAAATATTAGAAAAGTAGTGATTAATAGATTTAAATGATGATATTCTAAAAGATTAAATATTTAAAACTGTTTTTGGTAGAAACATTCAAAAATTATTAATTTTTTCTTGAAAGATAATAAATGAGAAGTGTAACACAGATAAATTATTTTCAGCACTGTTTAAAAAGAGATAATGACTATTGCAAGCCCCAAAAACTGCTTTCAATATTCTATCAAAACACATAATTTATATTAATTAAAAACAACTTATATTATATAAAATTAAAAAATGTTAAACAGTTTTTACATATATTAAATATAGTTAGTAATAAATTTAGTGATTTTATGACTCATAGAGCTAATATTAATCATAATGTATTGAAATGGGCAAGAATTGATGCAGGATACGATGATTCGAACTTACCATTAGCTATTAAGAAAAATTATAGAAAATGGGAAAGTGGAGAACTTAAACCAAGCTGGAATCAACTTAGAGACTTAGCTAATCAATATAAAAGACCTTCTGCATTTTTTTTCAGAACTGAACCACCAGTTAAAGAAGAAGTAGATCTGATTGAATATAGGCAAACTGAACATATTTCTAAAAAAAGTCCAAGATTAATTTATAGTATACGAAATTATAAAAATTTACGAGATATTTACCTTGAATTATTGGAGAGAAAACATTTAAAGAAAAAATCATTTAAACAATACAAGTTTGACTCTACCAGTCCAGAAGAATTTGCATCAAAAATCCGTGACATAATTGGTGTTGATTTAAAAGAACAAAAAAGATGGTTGTTTGATGAAAAGGGAAGTAAAGATTTAAAACATTACAGATTTTTAAATAAATGGAAGGAATCTCTAAATAATTTAGGCATACTTGTATTTGAGAGTGAAAGAGTTTCTTCAGATGAAATGAAAGGATTAACATTATACTATGATGAGTATCCTATCATAATATTAAATGGGTCTGATTATGTTAACTCAAGAATTTTCTCCTTATTCCATGAGCTAACTCATTTAATGTTAGGTGAAAGTGCTATTTGTGACCTTGAAGAAGAGAACAATAAAGAAATATTCTGCAATGCTGTTGCTGGTGAGTTCTTAGTACCTTCCTATGATTTATTAAAGAAAAAAGAATTTAAAAATCATGACCCTCTATTGAATTATGATGATATTTTAGAGTTATCTAATGAGTATGGAGTTAGTAGAGAAGTAATTTTAAGAAGAATTTTAAACATAGGAAAAATAGATAAAGAATCTTATAACAACAAAGTTAAAAAATTGAATATAGAATACAAAGATTCTGGTAGTGGAGGTAATTTTTTAAATAATAAAGTTAAATATTATGGAAAAATGTATTCTCGTTTGGTTTTATCTACTTATGAATCTGGCATAATTTCTGCAACCGAATTTTCAGAATTTATGGGTTTAAAAATTAATCATATTCCTAAATTAGAAGACATGATTTTCGGTGATTAAATTGGAATGTTTTGTCATTGATGCTAATTCCTTAATTGAGATGGATAGATTTAATAAAAATGTGTTTAAATCATTATGGAATAATATTTATGAAATGTGCGATAATAAAACATTATTTTCAGTTAAAGAAGTTTATAAAGAACTGGGAAAGGTTGATGATCGGGTGAAAAAAGAATGGGAAGATAAAAACCACATTTTTGTTGAGCCTGGAGAGAAAGAGCAGGATTCATTAAAACAGTTAGAATCTTTTGAAAAATTCCAAGAGTATGGTGCTAAAATAACCAATAACTTATGGGCAGATCCATATTTAATAGCTTATGGTCTCACCATAAATGCAATTGTAATCACACAAGAATCACTGAAGTATAAACCTGAAAGAAAAATTCCTTATGTATGTAAAGAGTTAGATGTTGATTGTATGAATTTTGATGAGTTTATGGAATATCAAAATTGGCAATGGTAATTCCCTTAATTTCATAGATTAACCACTTAGACATTTTCCTATTTAACTCTTCTGCAATATTAGTTATCTGTCTTCTAAAATAATGAATTAAGGATTATTCAAATATTTCTCTAATATTTTAGTTATTATATTCCTTGATATTAATTAATTAATTTAATTAATGGCTTTTTTATATAATTTCTTATTGTTGAAAATATTACTTAAACATGATTTATTTCACTATTAACTAATTTGAAATTAATTATAATCTGAAAATATACTATTTAATTAAATAAAACTTAAAATAAAATGATATTATGGTACTGTCAAAAATTATGGTGATAGACTTATAATGTAAGAATATTTAGATTTGTTGAATATTATATTTTTATGATTTTGGGGTTTTTTACCAATTTTCCATTAAGATATTTTTCTCTACATAACAATTGTTATCACAAGGATTTTTGAGAGAACTATTTTTAGCTACTTTTTCTGAAATTGTTTTGTTCGTGTTATACAAATATTTTCCTTCTTTCATATCTGCTATTGATAGCAATGATAAACCCCCATCCCAATTTGTTGAATCAGTAGTTGAAGGTGTGAACCCTTTTTTAATTTCTGTGATTTTTCCTAATGAAATAGTTTCCAAATCAGGATAACTATTCCCATTTTCATCTTTAAATCTTAATTCAGGTACACATCCCATATATTCATCTCCATTTATAACTAAAACATTCCTTTGTTCTTATTCATTTAATAACTTCTTTGATTCTTCTAAAAATTTATTGAAATCTGTTTATAAGCTTTATATTGTTTAGATTAATAATTCCATTTTTCTATCTTACATTTAACATCAGTTATAACACTATTTTTAATCTGTCTATCCTTAAACACCAAAGCAATTAATGTGACATCACTATCTTCATAAGGTAAATAATACTCCTTTTCATGAATTTGTTTAAAACTTTCATTAATCAGTGAATCTAATGATTTCTTAGGATTTTCACTGTATTTAATCTCAACAACAGCCACATGATCATCATTCTCTTCAATCACTGTATCTATGATTCCATGGGATATGATTTTTTCACCATCAAATCTCATACCCATTGTATCTAACCAAGTAAGAAAAATAGCTGAATATATTTTCCATTTTTCAGGGCTTTCTTTATTTAATCTGAGTGAAAAAGGTATTCTTGAAAGCTTTATTTTTAGTTTTTTAGCTAACTTATCACATTCCCCATTTTTAATCCACTCCCACATTTCATCTGCAAGAGTGTTAAAATCATCACCAACATCAGAAACATAAATTTTTGTAAGATTATTTTTATAAGCTTGATTGACTTCAAAATTAGGAATTTTAAGTGAATAAAATTTTCTATTGGTTTCATCTTTAAATTTCAGAGCAATCGTTAAGTATCCTCCTTGAAAAAGTAGAGGAATATCTTCAATTTTTAATGGATCAATTTCATTTAAATCATTTTCATCTAAAACCATATTTTCAAAATCAATGTTCAACTTTCTATTTTTTAGTATGTCTACTAAGAAGTGTGGTGTTCCTGTTGAAAACCAATATTGTGAAAACTCTCCATTTTTTAATGCTGATAAAGTGGAATATGGATTGAAAACTTTCTTTTCTCCATCAAAACTATAGCCATCATACCAATGATTGAATTCCTCTATTACTTTCTCATAAGTCATGTTATTTTTATCAGCGAAAGTATGGAGATAGTCTTGATAATTTTCTACTAATTCTTCATCTGTTATTCCACAAATTGTTGAATAATCATTTAGTAATGAAATATCTGTTGGATTATTCAATTTGGAGAAGATTGATGTGTGTATGAATTTACTAATACCTGTTATGAAAATAAAATCAATGTATTCATCAGAGTTTTTCAATCCAAGGTAAAAACTTTGTAATGTTCTGCGATTAGTATCAACTAAATTTTTATCATTAATATTGTCTAATATTGGTGCATCATATTCATCGACTAAAATAATTAGTTTACCATGCTTTTTTGATATTTCTTTAATTAAAATTGGAAAATTGTAATCCGCTGGTAAGTTTTCTTTTAATTCAACACCAAATTCCTTAGCAAAATCAGCAATATAACTTGAAAGTGTTAATTCTAATAATTCATTAGTTTTATTTGAGACTTTACTCATGTCAAAATGTAGGACTGGATAAGACTTATCCCAATTATGATGGTCGTAAATATATAATCCTTTAAATAAGCTTTTATCGCCTTTAAATAAGCTTTTTAAAGTACTCACCAATAATGATTTCCCAAATCTTCTTGGTCTTGATAGAAAAGCTATTTTTTCGTTATGTATTAACCTATGGATTTCTTTGGTTTTATCAACATAATGAAAATTATTTTCTCTTAAGTATTCAAAAGTTTGTGTACCCACACAAATCTTTTTTCTTGGTTTATAATGTTTTATATTATTTTCCATGTTTAATCTTTTCCATATAATTTCTTAATTAATATTTCTTATTTCATAAATGTGTTTATTAATTTATATTAAATATAATTTTTGAAAAGAGGAGAGTGTATTTATAGATGGTGATCCTTTAATTTACTGATATATTTATATGGGAGTTTATGCATAAATAATTACATAAATATAATAAATTTCGTTTTTGGTGATTAATTATGGGAAAAAGAGGTCCTAAACCTAAATTTACAGATGTTACTTGTCCAAATGAAGGTTGTG